>DYKI01000172.1 GCA_020722705.1 Chthonomonas calidirosea
CGACTATCATGTCAAGAATGACCCGGAGTTTGCCCAGGCTCTGGAGGACGCCCGGCAGGCCTGGATTGACGAGAACTTGTTTGCCCCGGCCCTGAAGCGGGCGCGGGACGGCGTGGACCGTCCGATCCTCGGCGGCAAGTTCAAGGATCAGATCGTTGCGTCTGAGCGCGTGTACAGCGACAGCCTGATGCTGGCGATGCTCCGGGCGCACCGCGCGGAGTTCCGCGACAAGGACGTGGCGGACAAGCTGGGGACGGTCGGCAACGGCGGGGTGATGATCATCCCGGCTGCTCCCTCCACGATCCGCGACTGGCAGGAGCAGTTTGGGGAGTTGGCGAAGGGCACCCACGGTCGCCCGGGAGGGGCGGCATGACGGAACAGACCGCGATCGCCGCCGCAGTCAAGTACGCGGCCCGGCCCGGCTACCCGATTGAGTGGCGCGAGGTCGATGCGGGGAGCGGCCAGACGGAGCTGCGCCCGTTCTACGTGGACCCGGAGACCGGGAAGGAGCACGAGGCGGCCTGGGCACCGCAGTACGGGTCGCAGCTCGCGTTCCTCCTCGCCCGCCCCGTCTTCGAGGTCCTGTATGAGGGGACGCGCGGCCCAGGCAAGACCGACTGCATGCTGATGGACTTCCTCCAGCACGTGGGGAAGGGCTACGGGGCGGAGTGGCGCGGCATCCTGTTCCGCCAGACCTACCCGCAGTTGTCGGACGTTATCAACAAGACACAGAAGTGGTTCAAGCGCATCTTCCCGGGGGCGAAGTACAACAAGGTGGAGCACGCCTGGACCTTCCCGGACGGGGAACAGCTCCTGCTGCGCCACATGAAGTCGCCGGAGGACTATTGGAACTATCACGGCCACGCCTATCCCTGGATTGGGTGGGAGGAGCTGTGCAACTGGCCCGACGACAAGTGCTACACCGTCATGATGTCGTGCTGCCGCTCCACGAAGCCGGGCATGCCCCGCTGCTACCGGGCGACCACGAACCCCTACGGCCCCGGCCACAATTGGGTCAAGGCCCGCTTCCGCCTGCCGCACTCCCGCGGTCGGGTGATTCTGGACAGCTACCGCGACGGCGAGCGCGAGCCGCCCCGGGTCGCCATCCACGGGGACATCTATGAGAACCAAATCCTGCTCCACGCTGACCCGGAGTACATCAGCAAGATCAGGGCCGCGGCCCGGAACCCCTCGGAGCTGAAGGCATGGCTGGAGGGCTCCTGGGACATCATCGCCGGGGGCATGTTCGACGACCTCTGGCGGGGCGACGTTCACGTGGTCCCGTCCGTCCCGCTCCACATGATCCCGAAGCGGTGGAAGGTTGACCGCTCGTTTGACTGGGGCTCGTCCAAGCCCTTCGCCTCGCTGTGGTGGGCGGAGTCCAATGGCGAGCCGTTCGAGTACAATGGCCGCGTGTACGGCAAGGTGCGCGGCGATCTGTACATGATCCAGGAGTGGTATGGCTGGAACTGGACCCGCAACGAGGGCGTCCGCATGCTCGCCTCGGACGTTGCCGTGGGCATCAAGGACCGCGAGGAGGATTGGGGCCTGTCCGGTCGCGTCAAGCCCGGCCCGGCTGACTCCTCCATCTTCGACACGGAGAACGGAAACAGCATAGCTGCGGACATGGAGAAGAAGGGCGTGCGGTGGACGCCCGCGGACAAGGGGCCGGGCTCTCGCAAGCAGGGCTGGGAGCAAATACGCAAGATGCTCAAGGGCGCGCTGCCTCCGGCGGGCGGCGGGCCGCGCGAGGAGCCCGGGTTGTTCATCTTCGACTGGTGTCAGCAGACCATAGAGACGTTCCCGGTGCTTCCGCGGGACGACAAGGACCTGGATGACGTGAACACGGAGGCGGAGGACCACATTGGTGACGCGATCCGCTATCGTGTCCGCAAGAAGCTGCGCGGCATCAAGCAGGGCAACATGTAAAACAACTTGCCAACGTCTCGCCGCCGGGCGAGAATAGGCGGACCCAGGAGAAATGATTATGTCTGACAAAGACCCCAAGAGCCCGGCGACCACGAGCGCCGCCTACGACACGATGGTTCCGCGCTGGCGCGTGATCGAGACGCTGCTGGGCGGGACGGAGGCGATGCGCGCGGCGGGCGAGACGTACCTGCCGAGACACCAGGAGGAGACAGACACGGGCTATCGGGAGCGGCTACAGTCCGCCGTCCTTTTCAACATGGTGGAGCAGACGCTGGACACGCTATCCGGCAAGCCCTTCAGCGGGCCCATCAAGCTCAACGATGACGTGCCCGCGGCGATCCAGGAGCGCATCCTCGATGACGTGGACCTCCAGGGCAACAACCTGGACGTGTTCGCCCGCCAGTGGTTCCGGGAAGGTATGGCCAAGGCGTTCGCCCATGTCCTGATCGACTTCCCGCGCCCGGCCCCGCGCGAGGACGGCCAGCCCCGGACCCTCGCGGATGACCGCCGGGAAGGGCTCCGCCCGTATTGGGTTCTGATCAAGCCGGAGTGCCTGCTGTTCGCCCGGTCGGAGGCGATCAACGGCGGGGAGGTCCTTCAGCACGTCCGCATCCTGGAGCACTACACGGTCCAGGACGGCTTCGCGGAGGGGACCAAGCGCCGCATCCGGGTCCTTGAGCCCGGCATCGTCCAGCTCTGGGAGCCGAAGCCCTCCAAGAAGCAGGGCCGGGACGAGGATTGGGAAATGGTCGATGAGTGGGCGACCGGCTTGACCTATGTCCCGTTGGTCACCTTCTATGCGCACCGCGAGGGCTTCATGTGCGGCAAGCCGCCGCTCCTGGACCTCGCCTGGCTCAACGTCGCTCACTGGCAGTCCTCCGCGGACCAGCGCCACATCCTCACCGTCTCGCGCTTCCCCATCCTCGCCTGCTCCGGGGCCTCCGGCGAGGACAGCGACCCGATTGTGGTTGGTCCGAACAAGGTGCTGTACAACCCGGACCCGCAGGGCCGGTTCTACTACGTGGAGCACACCGGCGCGGCGGTCAGCGCGGGCCGCACGGACCTCCAGGACCTCGAACAGCAGATGGCGGGCTATGGCGCGGAGTTCCTGAAGAAGCGCCCGGGCAACCAGACGGCGACGGCCCGCGCCCTGGATAGCGCGGAGGCGTCCAGCGACCTCGCCGCGATGATTGGGCTGTTCGAGGACGCGGTGGCCCAGGCCCTTGACATCACTGCGGATTGGATGCGCTTGGGTGCCCCTGGCGGTACGGTTGAGCTGGTCAAGGACTTCGGGCTGGAGGAGCAGGACGCCGTTGGCCTTCAGGAGCTGCGCGAGGCCCGGAAGTCCCGCGACATCAGCCGCAAGGCGTACCTGAACGCCCTCCGCCTCCGCGGTATCCTGCCGGAGGATTATGACGAGGAGGCGGATTGGGAGCTGATCCAGCAGGAGATCAGTGGCGCGATGGGAGCCGCGGGCCTGGACCTGGACCCGGCTGGCGGCGACGGCCCGGACGATGAGGGCGGAGCGCCCAACAATCAACCGAACGGGGGCGAGTGATGGACTTCTGGCTCAAGTTCCTGCAGGTCTGTTTCCTTTTGTCCATCGTCGCGGTTCCGCTGTTCGGGCGTTGTGTCCGTTTCGGCAGGGGCGGTGGTGAAGAAACGGAGGCTCAGGATGCCCACGGCCAATGAGGCGTACCGGGACGCGGCGCTGCGCCACCAGATCGGCCTGCGCCGCTACTCCGCTGGGCTGACCAAGCGCATCGCGGAGCTGCTGGAGAAGGCGGACCGCGACCTGACGGAGAAGCTGCGCGCCCGGATCGCCCGGTTCGAGCGCGAGGGCCGGGAGCTGGATTTTACCGGCGAGCGGTGGAAGGCCCTGCTGGTCGATACGCGCGCGGCCCGGGACGCGGCCCTTCAGCAGTACGCGGAGCTGGTCCGGGGCGAACTCCGGGAGCTGTCTGTTCAGGAGGCCGCGCAGGAAATGGCCTTGCTGGAGGCGGCGGTGCCCATTGACTTCCGCTTCGCCGCCGTCGCCGCGGATCAACTCCGGGCCATCGTTTCCTCGCGGCCCTTCCAGGGGCGTCTGCTCAACGACTGGTTCAAGACCCTTAAGGCGACGGACCAGGCCCGCCTGGCGCAGGCCCTCCAGCTCGGGATGACCAACGGGGAGACCACGGACGAGATCGTGCGGCGGATTGTTGGGACGCGCCGCAACAAGTACGCTGACGGCATCTTGGCGATGACCCGCCGGGACGCGACCGCGATTGCGCGCACCGCGGTCAACCACGTGTCGAACACGGCCCGGGGCTACGTCTGGGACGCCAACAGCGACGTGATCACAGCCCGCATCTGGGTTTCGACCCTGGACGGGCGGACCTCCGCCGTGTGTCGGGCGCGGGACGGCCATGGCGCTCCGGTTGGGGACCACGAGCTGCCCCCGGGGGTGCCCCCACTCAAGCCCAAAGACGTTCGGCCCCCGGCCCATATCAACTGCCGGTCCGTCATGGTGGCGTACATCGACGGCGCGGGGCTCCTCGGGAACCGCCCGACCGTCACGGACACTCGGACCCGCCGCGTGCGTGAAATCGACTTCCGGGCGGAGGCGCGGCGCACCGGGAAGTCCATCCAGGAGGTTCGCCGGGAGTGGGCGGACGCTACCGTGGGCCGGGTGCCGTCCTCCACGACATATCAAGACTTCTTGAGCCGTCAGCCCGCCGCGTTCCAGGACGAGGTGCTGGGCAAGACCAAGGGCAAGTTGTTCCGCGAAGGCGGGCTGACCGTTGACCAATTCGTGGATCGGGCTGGGAACGAGTTGACGCTGGCCCAGCTTGCGGCGAGCAAGCCGGAGGCGTTTGTGCGCGCGGGCATAGACCCGGACGAATTTTGACCGTATTCTTCGACTTGCGTGATGCAACTTCGGCGGGTGACCCGCCATACATTGAGGGAAGACTTATGGACTTTGAATTCACTCCGGTCGATTCAATCGACAAGGTCCCGGAACAGTTCCGGGGTATCTACAAACAAGGCGATGACGGCAAGTTCCTCCCGGATGAGGCTCACGCGGGCGTTATTGAGGCGATCATCGGCCTGCGCCGTTCGCTCAAGGCCGCGAGGGCTGAGGCGAAGGCAAAGACCCCGGTGGACCTGAGCCCGCTGGCCGACTTCGGCAGGACCCCGGAGGAGATCAAGGCCGCCGTCGAGTCTCGCATCAACGAACTCCAGGAGCAGGTGACGAAGGGCGGTGACGCCAAGGTAAACCTGGAGAAGATCAAGCAAGACCTCGCCGCCGCTCATGCGAAGGACCTGGAGAAGGCCAACAAGCGCAGCGAAGCCCTCCAGAATCAGTTGTACGGCCTGCTGGTCGAGAACGCTGCGACCGCCGCCGCGGTTGAACTGAAGGGCGTCCCGGAACTCCTCCTGCCGTTCATCAAGCAACAGGTGAAGGTGGTCGAGGAGGAAGGGCGGTTCAACGTGTACGTGGTGGACAGCTCGGGCGATCGTCGCTACTCCGGCGTGACCGGACAACCGATGACCATCAAGGAGCTGGTGGCGGAAATGAAGGCCAACGAGAAGTTTGGTCGCTTGTTTGAGTCGGAGGCCCCGGCTGGCGGCGGTATGCCGCCCCGCGGCGGGTCTACTCCTCCGCGCCAGCCCGGTCGCGTGCTGTCCGCCAATGAAAAGATCGCGGTGGGCCTCGCCAAGGGCCAGTTCAGGTCGGGTCGCGGTCGCTGAACCTGGGGACGGGAGGCCCCGGAAACAACGGGGCTTCCCTTTTCCGCAACGTGACACTATACTGTAGTCACTTTTGGTTGACAAGCCAGAGGCGAAGGCCCCACGGAGTGATTCCGGGCGGGCCGCGACGGAACACCGGGTGATCCGGCACGGCTGAAACCGCTGAATCAACAACTCTTTTTGGAGGGCCGCACTATGGCTTCTGTAACTCTCGCTGAAAGCGCGAAGCTCGCCCAGGACGAACTGGTGGCGGGCGTCATCGAAAACATCATCACCGTCAACCGCATGTTCGACGTGCTGCCGTTCGACAGCATTGAGGGCAACTCGCTGGCCTACAACCGCGAGAACGTCCTGGGCGACGTTATCTTGGCGGGTGTTGGCACGACCTTCTCCACCGCGGGCGCGGGTAAGAACCCGGCGACCTTCACCAGGGTAACCTCGAACCTCACCACGATCATGGGGGATGCCGAAGTGAACGGCCTGATCCAGGCTACCCGCTCCGGCGACGGCAACGACCAG
>DYKI01000173.1 GCA_020722705.1 Chthonomonas calidirosea
TTGAACGCGCAAATGTTGTAGCGCGACATTTATGTCGCCGTTTGGCTGCGGCATGAATGCCGCGTTACGGAAACGGCTGTAAATTTTAGCCCATCACTTCAACTGCTCGATCACCGACTGGGCCGCTTCGGGTGCGGTGATCTGCCCCTGCAAAACGCCCACCACCGCCTCCTGCATCAGCGGACCGAGCACCAGCAGCAGGTCTTGGGAGGGGATCAAGTGGGCCGATTCCAGCACCCGTGCGGCAATCACCTGTGACGGGCGGTCTTTCCATTGCAGGAGGCTGTTGGGGCGGGGGGGCAGGTAGCCGGCCGCGGCGGTCCAGCCGGCCAGGAACTGGCTGTCCACCAGGAATTCGGCCAGGCGGGCGGCCAGGGCCTGCTGTTCGGCGTCGGTGCTGGTCACGGCCCAGGACCAGCCCGCGGCGAGCGTATAGGGCTGCGAATCGAGTCCGGGTAACGGGAGCAGGTTCGTGTCCGGGGACGCTTCGGCCAGGACCTGCGAGGCCCAGGCGATGGACAGGGCGGCGCGTCCCTCGCGGTAGGCCTGCCACGACTGGGCATCCGTCTGGAACTGGGTATCCGCCACCGGCATCAGCCCGGAGGCCGAGGCCTGGGCGTAGAACTCGAACAGGGTCTCCACCCCGCTCGGGTCCAGAGAGGGCTGCCCCTCGGCATCGAACAGCGCCCCGCCGGAGGATTGGTAAAGTCCCAGGCTGACCAGGGCTTGCGGGTCGGCGGCGGGGAAAGCCAGTCCGACGCCCAGGTTACGGATCTGGGTCCAGCCGGCGTCGGCTTCGAGAGTCACTTGCGAGGGGTGGTAAGCCAGGAGGAGCGCATCCCCGGCGAAGGGCAGGCCATAGGCGGTGTTCTGGATGTGGGCCATCTGGCCGGCAAAGGTGTACCAGTCCGGGTTGTCTAGCACGGTCGTCAGCCCGTCGAGGGGACGGAGCAGGCTGAGGACGGCCGCGGCTTCGAGGTCGGGGCGCGACAGGGCGATCAGGTCGGGCAGGGCAGCGGGCGCGGCGCGGCTGGCAGCGGTCAGCGCCTCCAGCAGGCCGGACGGGCCGTTGGCGGCCTTGATGCGGATCTCGATGGTGATTTCGGGGTTGTCGGCGGCGAACTGGTCGAGACGGGATTTGAGCAAGTCGCCCGCCGGGGTGCCCCCGTTGGGGTCGAACTGCGGCGGCAGCCAGAGGACCAGGGTACGCGGCCCGCCCGGTGTGGGGAGCGGCGGGGCGGTCACGACCGGCTCAGGGGTGGGGGTGATGATGGTCGGGGAGGGGGTTGGGCTGGGGCTGGCGGGCGGGAGGATCGTGCCGCAGGCGCTCAGGGCGAGCGCCAGCAGCAGGGAAAGGGCTGTGAACCGGCGCATCAATCCAGTGAGACCGGGGCGCTGAGCATCGCCACCAGCAGTTTGACGGCGTTCTGCACGTCATTGGTTTCGACCATTTCGGACGGCGAGTGGATGTAGCGGCAGGGGATGGAGACGCAGCCAGCCGGGACGCCCGCCCGCGCCACCTGCATGGCTTTGGCGTCGGTGGTGCCGCCCAGCAGGACTTCGCGCTGGTAGGGGATCTTCGACTTTTCGGCGGTGCGGATCATCCAGTCCACGATGCGCGGGTCGGCCAGCATCCCCCCGTCTTTGATCTTGACCGCCGGGCCTTTGCCCAGCGAGACTTCCATCTTTTCGCCTTTGGGCGTGTCGCCGGTGGCGGTCACGTCCACCGAGATGCCGATCTCCGGGTCTAGGCCGAAGGCGGCCGTGGCCGCGCCGCCCAGGGTAACTTCCTCCTGGGTGGTGAATACGAAGTAGACCTCGTGCGGGGTGGATTTGAGCTGGCGCAGGGTTTCGATCATCACTGCCACGCCGATGCGGTCGTCCATGGACTTGGCGACCAGCTTGTCGCCCATGTCCATGAAGGCCCGCTCGAAGGCGGCCATGTCGCCAACCCTGACCGGGCAGTCTTTGGCCGAGGCCGCGCCCACGTCAATGAACATCTTTTCGTAGGGGTGCATCTGGTTCCAGTTTTCGTAGCGTTCGCCGCCGATCACGCCGCGCGTCCCATTGACGAAGACCACCCGCGCCCCGTGAAGCACTTGCGGGCGGATGCCGCCGATGGTGGTGAAGCGCACGAAACCGTTCTCGTCAATGTGCGAAGCGATCAGCCCAATCTCGTCCATGTGCCCGGCGAGCATGATGCGCTTGCCTTGTTCAGAACGAGCGCCCTTGCGGACGATCAGGTTGCCGAGGGCGTCGACGCGGATCTCGTCGGCCAGCGGTTCGACCTCGGCCCGGATCACGTCCCGAATGGCGGATTCGTAGCCCGAAGGGCTGAAGGTTTCGGTCAATTTTTGGATGAGAGACTTCATTGGATCTCCTTGATGATTACTTGGTAATGCGACATTAATGTCGCATTACACCAACAAGATGGTCTGCCCGTGTGAAAAAGAAAACTCCTCGCGCTTCTTGATGATGTAGACCCTGCCCTGGCCCATCACCTGCCATTCGCCGTCCAGCCGGCCGACCAGGGCGGTTTCCTCGTCAATGCCAAGCACGAACCGGTCGCCGGACAGCCGTTTGCGGGCGGTAGTCAGGACCATCGGCCGCCAGAGCTTCATCCGGTCGAAGTGGGGGATGACGCTCTCCGCCGGAATTTTGCCGAAGGCCGGAACCTGTTTCATCCCAAGCGAGCGGATGTCGGGGATGTAGCGGGCCAGGATCATCGCCCCGGCCGAACACCCGGCATAAGCGGCCCCCCGACCCCAGGCCTGCTCGGCCGCGGCCCAGGCTTTGGTCCCGGCGAGGGTCTGGTACAGGTAGAGCGGGTCGCCGCCGGAAAAATAGACCAGGTCGGCTTCGGCGATCAGGTCGGCCCAGCGGGGATGGTCGGCCTCGTCCCGGTCCGTGATGCGGACACCCTTCACGTCCGCGCCCAGGCGCTGGAAGTGGTCGAGGCCCATCGCAATCCAGCGGTCCACGCTGGTGTCGCCTTCCGCGCCGGCCGCGGTCGGCAGGCAGACGACGCGGGGCTTGCGTCCGTTGAGGCGCAGGCCATCGAGCAGGTAGCGGTCTATCGGTTCCATCACCGGCAAATATTCGCCGGAACCGAGCAGGGCAATCTGTCCATTCATACCGGTAATCTCACTGTCATTGCGAGGAGGTCTGAGCGGAGCGTAGCGAAGTCGAAGACCGACGAAGCAATCTTCACCTGATAGATGAATCCGCTCAATCGGAGGTTGCTTCGGCGCTGCGCCCTTCGACTGCCGCTTTGTCTTCGCTCAGCGTCCGTTCAGATCTTCCCGCAATGACACTATCGCCTTTCGCCCGCCAGCAGCTCCGGTGTGATGCGCGAGAGGGCGGCGTGCAGCAGGGACAGGGTGGCCTTCCAATCGTCGAGGCGGGAGAGGCCCGCGGCGGTGTGGGCATAGCGTCCCGGCACCGAAACGGATACGGAGGGGATGCCGGCCCGGGCCTTGAAGATCGCCCCGGCGTCCGTCCCGCCGCCGCCCGGCTGCCGGAACTGGTACTTGATCCCGTTAGCGTCGCCGGTCTCGGCCAAAAAGCGGATCAGGCGCGAGTCGCCCAACGTCGCGGCGTCGGCGACGTAAATGGCCGGGCCGTGATCGAGCCGGGTGTTGTAGAAAACGTTCTCGCTGCCGTCATGGGTGGGCAGGTCGTTGGCCGGGGTCGAATCGATGGCAATCGCCAGGTCGGGGTCGAAAGTGTGAGCGGCGACCTTGGCCCCGCGCAGGCCAACTTCCTCCTGGACGGTGAAGGCTGCCAGGACGTCTACATTGGCAGGAGCATTCTTGACCAGTTCGATCAGGGTCGCCACACCGATTCGGTCGTCTATGGCTTTGGCAAGAATCGAAGGGCCGACCCGCCTGAATTTCGTCGCGAACGCCGCCCGGTCCCCGACCTTGACTTTGCCGCCGGCGGGACCGATGTCTATCCGCAGGGAGTCGAGCGGAATCTTCTTGCTGCGCTCCTCGGCGGTGGTCAGGTGGATCGGTTTGGCCCCGATTACGCCGGGGACGCGCTCCCGGCCAACCAGCACCTGCTTGCCGGCCAGTTGGCGCACGTCGAGCGAACCGACGGTTTCGAAGCGGAAGATGCCATCTTTTTCGTCGTCCACCAGCATGAAACCCACCTCGTCCATGTGGGCATCGAGCATCACCCGCAGGCGGTGTGCGCCACTGCCGATTTTGGTCACAAGCACGTTGCCGAGCGCGTCCACCTTGATTTCATCGGCAACCGGGCGCAGCTCTTCGAGCACGATCCGGCGCACTTCGCCTTCGTCGCCGGAGACGGCCACGGCGTTGCACAGTTTTTCGAGCAGTTTCAGTTGGGTGTTGCCAATTCTGGGTGTATTGGGCATAAGGCCTCGTCGTTGGAGGAAAACGTGAGAAGTAAAAATGGAGAAGTAATCAAGGAAGGTGGAATGATATTTTTCCTTTTTACACGTTACTTTTTACTTTGTTTCCAAATCTTCCCAAACAATCTTCTCCACGAAATCCACCTCCAACCCGGCGATGAACGCGGCCAGTAAGCGGCCGGCGCGCTGGACGTCCTTGACGGCGACGGCCTCGACCGGGGTGTGCATGTAACGCAGCGGGATGCTGACCACCGCCGTCGGGATGCCTTCGGCCGCGACCTGCAAGGCGTAAGCGTCGGTGCCGGAGTGGCGCGGCATGACCTCGACCGAGAACGGAATTTCGAGCTTTTCGGCCAGGTCTTTCAGCGTCTTGTGGAGAAATGGGTGGATGTTCGGCCCCCAGCCAAGGGTCGGCCCTTTGCCGAGCGGGAAGGTCTGCCAGTCGTTGGCGCCGGGGCCTTTGGCGAAGGTGACGTCTACCGCGATGGCCAGAGTGGGATGCAGCCCAAAGGCGGAGGTCTGCGCCCCGATCAAACCCGTCTCTTCCTGGACACTGGCGACGGCCAGCACGTCCCAGGCATGGGTGCGGGACTGGAGTTCCTCGAGGGCGACCGTCAAAGCCGCGACCGAAGCGCGATTGTCGAGCGAGTGGCCCGAAAGCACCTCCCCGGACAAGTCGGTTGGCGGGGTGTCAAACGAGACGAGGTCCCCCACCCGGACGAGACCGGCCACCTTTGACGGGAGCAGGCCCACGTCCACGAGTAGATGCGTCAGCGGGACCGGATTGTCGCCCACGTCTTCGGGCAGGCTCCGCGCCGGGGGCTGGACCACAATCCCCGGCAAGTCCTCCATCCCGCCTGCGCCCGTGGCATGGACAATCACCGGCGTGCCGGGCAGGATGCGGGCATCCACCCCGCCAATCGCGGTGAGGCGCAGCCACCCGTCCACCAGTTGCGTGACCATCAGGCCGATGGCGTCCATGTGGGTGGAGATGAGGACCGAGGGGCGGGGGTCTTTGGCGCCGCCGCGCTTCAGCCCGTGCAGGGAGCCGAGGCGGCTGCGGCTGATCTCGTCCACCAGCGGGCGCCATTTTTCTTCGATGAGAGCCGCGGCCGGGGCTTCGTAACCCGACAGGCCGGAAACGGAGATAAGGGATTTAAGGAACGGGGCAATATCAGGCATGGGGGCTTCCTGGGAGGTCAGGGCGCGGAGGCAGGGATAGGGGTGTCACTGGGCAACGGCGTCGGTGTGTCGGTCGGCGTGTCGGTCGGCGTGGGGGTGAAGGTCGGGGAGGAGGGGAAGGGCGTCGGCGAAAGGGTCAACGTGGGTGTAGAGGTGGCAGTTGGCGTGAAAGTAGACGTGGGCGTGAAGGTCGCCGTCGGGAGGGGGGTGTTGGTGCTGGGCTGGAACGGCGTCTGGGTGATGGTCGGGGTGGGCGTGAGGGTCGCTGTGAGGGTCGGGGTGAGAGTGGGCGTGCTGGAGGGAAGGGTGCCGGTGGCGCTGGGCGTGACGGGGGTGGGCGAGGCGGTCGGCGGGAGAGGGGTGTAGGTGGCCGTCGCGGTGGCGGTGGGAGCGTTGGGATCGGGGGCGATCATGACGGCAAACAGCCCCGCGCAGTAACAAGGCACGGTAACGAGAATAATTCCAATCAAAGTGAGGCGGCGGCGCGCCCGGACCATGTTTACATCGTTCATAAGAGACCCCGCCCATGATAACACCAGTCTGGGGTTGGTGTACAGTGTCCGCTGTTCAGTTTTCAGTGTGTTCAAGGCCCTCAAAGTTCTT
>DYKI01000174.1 GCA_020722705.1 Chthonomonas calidirosea
AGCCGGGCGGCGTAAGCCCCCGGAACGCGGCGTTACCCCCCAATCCCCCCGTCGCGTAGCGACGGACGGGGGTGGGGGTTGGGTTCGCGTCGCGCATTCCCGAGGTCCGAGGACCTCGGCTATCATCCACCGTCGCTCCGCGACGGAATCGGCAGACCTCCTCCCGATGCTCCTCACTTCGGCTCCCCAATGAGCTCGCTTATCAGTCTGCGTCTCTCGGCGTCCAGCATCGTCTGGTACATCACGCCGTTGCGCTTCGGTTCTCCATTGACGAATAGGAACGCATTGTTGGCGCGCAGGGCTGTCTCGGCCTGAGCGATCAGTTTCTCTCGCTCGACGGGCTCCAGCGCATTCCACCAGTTATCCTGCGCTGCTCTTGCCGCCTCCTCTGCCGCTGCTTCGGCCGCTTGCTCTTCTGCCTTCTGTCTGCGGCGTGAGCGCAGTCGGTCCTTCTTCTCTCTCTCGGCTTGGGCCTTTTGATACTCCGCTGGAACTGCCCAGTCTTCCTCGATCGCTCGAACGAGAACGGCTGCCGGATCGTCGGCTTTTCGGTACTGCAGGAACGCCAGTTGGTTTCGGATTTGCTCTGGCGTGTGTCGCGCAACAAGGCGCTCCGCTCGCTTCTTTGTCACCCCTGCATCTGCAAGAGAGCGAACAAGAGCAACAACAACATCCCGGACACCGGCGGTAGTCTGCGTGTCGCCGGAAGCCGGTACTGCCGCGTTGTTGTTGGATATCTCTGTCGTTCTCTCTGTTGTTGTCTCTGGTATAGTCACTTCAGTCTGCAACACCGGCGTTTCATCATGCAATACCGGTTTTGCATCCTGAAATACCGATGTTGCAGATTGCAAAATGGGGGCGTCCTCTCCGATCCGGATGCTTTTGAGTTGGGCTATGCCCTCGTAGTTGAGAGCGAACCACTGCGTCCGATCGAATCCTGATCGGTTGAAATGGCCCCTGACGATGAGTCCCTTCTCCTCCAGCGATTGGATCGTTCTGCAGATCGTCGCCTGGGAGAGCCAGGGGAAGTGCCGCTCCTGTAGTTGCTTGAGGGTGTGGTAGGTCCAGAACTGCCCTTCGCGCTCGTTGTGGCTGATGCTGATGAGGAACTCCAACTGGAGCAGGACCACACTCTCCAGGAAACCTATCTCCATGGCGAGACGACGATCAATCCGCAGCGGCTGCGGATCGTTGAACGTCAAGAGCCTTTTGCGCGGCCTGCTCATATCGCCCACCAATGCTCCTGCCCCCCTACCGGAGGCGCTCTCCATTTTGCAATCTGTAACGCTGTAACGTTGTAACCTTGTAACGTGATATGGCACGCAGCAACGCACTGTCGTTCTACAGTTCGCCCTCATCCGGAGCGGGAGGCATAGGGTGATCTGCATAGAAGGCGGCGAAAGCCTCAAGCACAGCGTCCTGCTTCCGGTACTTCCGCTTGGGGTCGAGTCTGTTGATCCTGGCTGTGTAATCATCCATGTAGCGGTTCAGCGCCGCCGAGACTCTGACCGTCACGACGGCCACCTCGTCCGCACTGGCGCGTGCGATGGCCAAGGAGAACCGCTCCTCCCATCCGGCGTGTTTGCGCGTGGGGGCGGTGTCAGATGCTGTTTGGTCGGAATGTGCTGCTTGGTGGATGGGACGCCGTGTTGCCGATGCTGTTGGCGTGGTTGCTCTGTGTGTTTCATCGCTGGTGCGTTCGTTCGGTGTGTCGAATGAAGGAACGGTGAAAGTAACGGGCGAAGTGTCGGACGCACGTGCGCTCGTTGATGCGGGCGTTTCTTGTAACGTTGTAACGTGCGTTACAGCCGCTCCCTGAATGCCCTCAGGAGAGACCCCTTGCGAGGCGTGTTCAGCTTGCAGTTCGGCAAGCATACGAGCACTCTGGCCCCTCTTGGGCATCTTTAGCTCGCTCACTGAGCGTCCTCCTTCCATCCTTTGAAGGCGAGGTCCTGCAGGGCGCTGCTCAGCGAATCCTCGTCAGCAGTGGGTCGTCGAAACGCATATGCGCTCAGGAGGGTGTTGTCGCACAGCATGCACAGCCGACGAGGAATACCCTTAGTGTTGTTGTATATCTCCCGGGGCAGGTCCCCGGGGAAGAGAGTGAAAAAGTCTCCGCCGGCGACCTGAAGGCGGTGGTGGAGCATGGCGACAGAGTCCTCGAACGTCAGCGGGTTCAGGGTAGACCCGTGGGCAATGCGATCCCGGAGAGCGGGCTTATAGGACAGCTTGCGGAGGATGCTGGGCTGCGCGAGCAGAACAATCTGGATGAGCTTGACTTTCTGCGTTTGCTCGTTCGACAGGTGGGTCAGCGTGTCCATGTTCTCCGCAGAGATCGTCTGAGCTTCGTCAATAACCAACGTGGTGTTTTTGCCGGCGCGGTAGTTCTGAATCAGGAAGGCCCGAAGCATGTCCCAGTTGTCCTGAAGCTGATAGGGTGGGGTCGCTCCGAAGTGGGACAGGATCAGGCGCAGGAACTGAGAGGGTGTGCGGACGGCTGGATTGGTAATGTAGGTGACGACCATGCCTTCATCGTCGCGCCACGCGTTCATCATGAACTGGCTTACCGTCGTCTTGCCGCAACCGGGATCGCCCTGCAATAGAAAGATGCCCTGGCGTTCCTCGACGGAGTACTGAATCTTGGCCACCGCAAGCTGATGCTCTCGCGTTGCATAGGCAAACGAGGGATCAGGGGTGGTGCTGAACGGAGCGCACTTCAGACCGAAGTGGTCCAGGTATCCTCCCATGGTGCCTCCCGGCGTTGCGGACTCAGGTTGTGAGTTACTTACAGGATTATCTCGCAGAGTATAGTCGTGCGGGCCGCACTTGTCAATAGCGAATCTTGGTGTTGCCGATGCCTGCAGACTATGATCAGTGCGGTTGCTTCGCGCGTCGCAGCGATGACTCGCATGTTTGAACGGGCAGGAGGAAAGAAGAGCGCCGGATATGCTGCACAAGCCTTCGCCGCCACGCCGGCGGCATCTGGCCCGAGCTGATGCGCGCGTTCCGCATCCGAGGAGAACGCGGCGACATCAGGGTGACTGATCATGAGCACTTGGAAACCCGGCGAACGACCTGCGTCGTGGACTGTTCTTTCCGGACGCGGTTCGAGGCCCGAGCGGCCTCGCGGATTCGGCTCATATCATATCTGTATCCTCTCTATCTCATCGAGCGTGATCTGATCCCCTGTCCGATCGTAGAGCTTGGTGGTCCTGGGGCTCTCGTGGGCGGCGATGATCTGGGCGTGTTCGAGGGCGCCGCCATTTTCGAGGTAGGCGGTGATGCCGGTGGCGCGGAAGGTGTGGCAGCAGATGGAGTGGGGGAGACCCACGGCTGCGGCCCGGCGCTTGATCATCCTGAGCACGTCGGTCCTGGTGATGGCGGTGTCGGTGAGGCTGTCGGTCTGCCACCGGCCGGCTGACCGGAACAGCGGCCCCTTCTTGTCGTTGCCAAATGAGGCCGCCGTAAGGTAGTCGTCGAGATACGCCTCGGCCTTGTGGTGTGCCGGCACCTCATGGAACTTCCCGCCCTTCTCGTGGAGGCGGAGCCATCCCTGGTGGCCGACGTGGTAGTAGTCCTCGATCTTCATCCCCACGACGGCGCCTACGCGCGCGAAGCTGAACACCATCACACCGATGAGCGCTCGGTCTCGCAGACCTACGAGATGTGAGGTGTCTATGCTGTCGAGCAGGTTCCGAGCCTGGGAAACTGAGAGCGCCGGTGTCTTGCCGCGTTTCACGACGTGCTTCGGTCCGCGAACCGAGGTCGCCGGGTTCACCGGCACGACCTGGCCGATGACGAGCCAGTCGAAGAGCATCCGGATCGCCGCGAGCGCCTGCTTGACGCTCTGAGGCGAGCCGGGGTGGTGCTCGATGTAGGCGGCAACGTGCATCGGGCGGATTCCGTCGAGGCCGAGGCTTCGGGCAGAGCACCAGTCCATAAACGCCCAGACGGCCCGGGCGTAAGCCATGCGGGTGTTAGGGTTGCGGATGCGGGCAGCGAAGAACTCCAGGAAGCGCTCTGAGGCGCGATCGCCGGCGGCGATGACGACAGAGGGCAGGCGAAGCGTGGGCTGGAGGATCAGCTCGCCGCCCTGCTGTTCGATGAGTGCGGCGCTCATGGCGTATCCTCCGTCTTCGAATGCCGATCCGTCCAGCGCCGCTCGCCGGGATCCCACGTGCATGCGAGCTCCGCGCGCGTCGCGCATGCTGCATGCACAGGCCCGAGCAGCTCGCGGATGGGCGCCAGGGCCGCCGAAAAGGTGTCCGGCACTCTTTCTGCGGCCGCACGGAGCCCTCTACGAAACGCCGTCCACTGGACCTGCTTGCCCGGATCGTCGCCGAACTCCGGCCGCAGCACAAGCTCGTCTTCTGAGAAGGTCGTGCCGCGGCGCTCGAACGTTCGGAGGACAGCCCGTGACAGGCGGGCGCCGTCGAGCGGGACGGTTGTCGCGAACTGGAAGAGGTCGTAGAAGTCCTTCATGCGGCTGTTCGCGGGTCCGAGCGCCACCATTGTCTGGAACTTCTCGGCGATCGTCGTCTCGTCGTTGTAGGCCCTCAGCCGCGGCGCCGGCATGCCGGGCAGAAGACACGGCAGCTCTATCTCTTCCGGCTCCGGCGAGATTGCGTCGCCGAAGCCTACGTCTACATGCAGCGGCTCACGAGCCGTACCGAGATTCCCGGTGAGGAACACCCGAACCCCGCCGTACTCGGTGCCCTCCAGGATATGCTGCGCGCGCACACTCTCGGCGTCGAAGGTGACTGCATCCTCAGCCGCGCGCTTCCTGCCGGACGGCTGAGCCCTACACACGTCGCGGAAGACATCCGCGAGAAAGTCCGGCGACGGGTCCCCATAGCCGAGCAGGTCGATGTCCATCGTGGCCCTGGCCCATGGGAAGCCTGCCGCCACAAGGCGCAACGCACCTTTGAGCACGAAGCGGTCGGAATGGCGGGATGCGGAGAGACGCCAGAGGAGACGCTCCTGCATGTATCTCCGGAGCAGGGCGTTGAAAGTGACGCGCCCCTCCTGCTGGCGGGCGAGGTTCAGGAGCCGGTCGCGAACCGATCGAGCGAGTGCGAGCTGCTCTGCGGTGGGCTCGTCAGGCATCATCCGTCTCCGTCGCGAGCGTCATGCGACCAGGGCCTCCACGTACGGCGTCATCCTCCGGCCGACGCGGCAGGCGTCCGCGATAGCGAGCAGGCGCGTAACATTCGCTCCCGGCGAGCGCAGGTACCGGCGAAGAGCGCCGAGCGTCACGTCCCGCCCAACCAGCTCGGGAAGCCTCAGGCAGTCGCACAGCGTCTTCTCCCGGGAGTAGATCCGGATGTCATGTCCGTCAACGCTCTGGACTTCGGTACTCAGCTCGTAGAGCCGCGTTCGGAAATGGACAAGCTGGATCGGAGGCTCGGTGACTCGCGGCATCCACCCGCCCATGGGGACGGCGACCCACACGGCCTCCGGGTTGGCGTCGGTCAGCCCGTAGTAGTCGAGAGCCGACACGAGGCAGATCACTCCGCTGGGCACCGCGTATGACGCCTGGACGAGAGCCGCGTGTTGGCTCGGCATGGCCTCCGGCATCTGATAGAGGCCGGCCTTGAGGCGAATGAGACGGCCCTTCCGCCAGAGAGACGTAAGGGCGGTGTGCCGGACCCCGAGCTTCGCCAGGTCGGTCGTGTGCGCGATGCCGCCGGCGCCGGCGAGGGCTTCCAGGGCCTCGTGCTCGTACCGGTCGGTGGTCATGTCTGGCTGTGCCATCTGAATAGCCATCTGATAGCGGTTGCCGTCAAGTATTCTCGTATATCATAGTATACGACCGATAGCGGATTCCGTCAAGCCTTCCGCCGTGCCTCTATTGCATCATAACGTCCTTTATGAGGCATATATTGGGGAGCGACGGACGTGAGCACTTGAGTGTGCCCTTAATCGCTGAAGCCGAGAGGGTCCGCATCGAGGAGCAGTCGAAGAAGATGGTCTCGGCCGTCAGGGCCGACTACGATGAGATCATGCGCCGCTACGGTGACGAACTGGAGGCCTGGGCAAGGCAGGAACTGCCCCCTTACCATCAGGGCTCGCCGCAGGAGCGCAGGCGCGCCTCCCCGTTGCAGGA
>DYKI01000035.1 GCA_020722705.1 Chthonomonas calidirosea
CGCCATCGAGACTGACGATGTCAATCTCGGCTCGGCCTGTGCGGTACCTCGTGGCGAGGATGCGATGGCCGAGCCGCTCGAGATAGACAAGAGCCCATGCCTCCCCCGATCCACCCGTCTCGGAGCGTTCGTCGGGGCGGACGTCGCCGTGCACTGCCTTCATCGCGGCCTTCACCGGACCGAAGTGTGCTCGATGGATTGGGCATGGGCCGAGACGCCTCAGCGCTTCCAGATGATCGGGAGTAGGGTAGCCCTTGTTCGATTCGAAGCCGTAGCCCGGATAGTCGCCGGCAAGCTCGTCCATCAAGCGATCGCGGGTGACCTTGGCGACGATGGACGCGGCGGCTATGGAGACGCTGATCGAGTCTCCTCCGACAATGGCGACGGACGGCACCGGGAGCAACGGAACCGGGCGACCGTCAATGAGGAGGTAGTCCGGGCGAGTGGGACAGGCCTCGATTGCCCTGCGCATGGCCGTATGCGTGGCGCGAAGGATGTCGGTCTCCGTGATCTCTTCATGCGACGCTGATCCAATGCCGACCGCTGCCCCCGACGCCATAATGCGGTCATAGGCCTGTTGGCGTGCGGAGGGTGTCAGCCGCTTCGAGTCGTTGATGCCGATTGCGTCCCATTTCGGGGGAAGCACCACGCAAGCCGCCATGACCGGCCCTGCCAGCGGTCCGCGTCCGACTTCGTCAACGCCTGCAACGTGAGCGAAGCCGCGCTCTCGCGCGGCCTCTTCGTATTTTCGATGTGGTCGGGCAACGTCACTCATCGGATGCCCCACGCGCGGTCAGACGGTGCCCGTCAATATCTGCGCCATGTCATCCTTCCGGCGTTCATTCATGGGGAAGCTTGCCTAGCGGACCAACCGTATCCTGCGAAACGGCCAGAACACGGCGGCTGCCTTCCCAATGATTCGATCGCGCGGAACCGTGCCCCAGAAACGGCTGTCGTTGCTGTTGTTGCGGTTGTCGCCCATGACGAAGTACTGGCCTCTGCCAAGCGTCAGGGGACCTTGTGCCGCGTACAGGGCTTGTGTGCGTTCTTCCATGGGCTCGAGGATATAGGGCTCGATCACTGCCGAGCCGTTGCGGAACAGACGGACCTTGCCATCGTCGGCGGCCTTGATCTCGATCGTATCTCCAGGAATGGCCACGCATCGCTTGATCAGCACATTCTCGTTCTGATGGAACTCGGCATCCGCCTTCTTCTCCGCGCGGAAAACGATGATATCGCCGCGTGCCGGATCGCCCATGCGGTAGACCAGTTTGTTGACGAAAATGTGATCGTGGCAGGTATCCGTGTAGGTCACGCCGGTGCGTGACATGCCGGGATCGTGACCGCAAAGCGTCGGCTCCATCGATTCGGTCGGAATGTAGAACGCCTGGACAAAGAACGGGCGGATTACCAGAAAGACCAGGACACCGGCGGTGATCAGCGACTCGCACAGCTCCGCAAGCGATCGGGCGAGACCGTGCTTGATCGGTATCAAGATGATGCGCGCGACGGTCAGCACCGCCGCGAGCATCACGATGGTACTCGTGCTGAGATTGGCCAGATACTCGGTGACGCCAACTTCCTGAGGCTGCATTTGCCTTCCTTGCCCGTTGCTGTTTTCTCTGTCAGCGACCCGTCCCGGTGCCCCGGCTGCGAAACTGCTTCGAACCGACACTGACGGTGGCGTGAACGGTCATCCTTACGCATGCGCCCCCTACTGGGTCGAGCGGTCCTCTTTGATGCGGGCCTTGCGACCGACAACGCCGCGGAGGTAGTACAGCTTGGCTCGCCGCACACGGCCTCTGCGGATAACCTCGACTCGATCCAGCCTTGGCGAGTGGATCAGGAACGTCCTCTCCACGCCGATCTGGTGGGATATCTTGCGTACGGTGAAAGCGGATCGGCTGAGGGTGCCTCTCCTGGCGATAACGACGCCTTCGAACATCTGGACACGCTCTTTGCCGCCCTCGATGACCTTTGCGTACACGCGCACCGTATCTCCGGCGCGGAACGCCGGCACGTCTTTTTTCGTTTGTGCCTTCTCGAGGTCCTGAATGATATTACTCATCGGGTCACTGCCTCCCCACTTCATGTGTGCGCCGCGGTAGGCGACGCTAGACGGTCCTAACTATGGTGCCGACGGTGCGACGATCGGCGCTTCGCCGCCGGTCGCCAGCAGACGTCGGTCCTCATCCGACGGCTCGAACCGATCCCACAGATCGGGCCGGCGCGCCCTGGTGCGAGATAACTGCTCGCAGCGCCGCCACCGCTGGATTTCGGCGTGGTTGCCGTTCAGCAGCACTTCGGGCACCGACCATCCGCGGAACATCCTCGGCCGCGTGTATTGCGGATAGTCGAGCAGACATTCCGAGAACGATTCGGCATCCGCGGCGCTTTCGTTGCCAAGCACTCCGGGCAAGAGCCGGATGACGGCGTCCATCATGACAAGCGCCGGCAGCTCGCCTCCGGTCAACACGTAGTCACCGATCGAGTACATGTGAGTGACGACATGCTCCTTGACGCGCTCGTCAACTCCTTCGTACCTGCCGCAGACGATGGCAAGATGGTCCTCGTCGGCCAACTCCTTTGCCAGCCTCTGACTGAACAGCTCGCCCTGCGGGTCTGTCAGTATGACCCTATCTGGGCGGTGTTCTGCCGATATCGCGTCAACGGCTTTAGCGATGGGTTCAGGCTTCATGATCATTCCGCCGCCGCCGCCGCACGGCGTGTCGTCGGTAGTGCGATGACGGTCCTCTGCATACCGCCTGAGATCCACCACACGCACATCAACAATGCCCGCCGTGATGGCTCGACCAAGGATGCTGTGACGGAGCGCCTCCTGCACCATCTCCGGCAATATGGTGACCACGTCAAAGCGCATCGGCGGCGTCTTCCTGTTGCCCAACCTGCGTTTGCGACAGCAGGCCCGAAGGCGGATCCACGGTGATCAGACGTTGCTCCGTGTCTACCGAACGAACGATGGCGGCAACCGCTGGGATGAGCGAATCGCCAACGACGAGCAGGTCCTGAGCCGGGTACCGAAGGACATCTTCGACGACGCCGACCTTGCTTCCGTCAACATGCCGAACCTCCATGCCGATCAAGTCGCTGGAGTAGTACGTATCGGCAGGCAACGGAGACGCCGTTTCTCCGGGTGTTCGGACTTCGGCGCCGCGCCAGACTTCGGCGTCGTCGGCCGTGTCCACTCCTTCGACCCGCAGCAGCAAGTGCCCCTTGTGAGGGCGAGCGGTGCGAATGCGGGCCACCCGTGTTGATCCGTCGGGCCGCACCATCTGCACGTTCCGGCCAATGGTGAGACAGTCAGGATCGTCCATCAGCAGCCGTGTCTTCATCTCGCCGCGGAGGCCGAAGGGGCGCACAATGACGCCGACAAGCCGCTCATACATGGTGTCGCAAAAGAGGCAAATCGCTACGCCGTGAACTCGACCTGGACGCGCCGGTGATCTTTCATGGCGACCGCCCGAGCAACGCGTCTCATGGCGTCAGCCACGCGTCCCTGACGACCGATGACCTTGCCCATGTCCGGCTCGGCCACCCGAACGTCGTAGACGGTGGTGCCGGCATCATCGAAGCTGCTGACGGACACCGATCCCGGATCGTCCACCAGTCCTTCCGCGAGGTATTGGAGCAAGCGCTCCACTCCGTCGTGCGACATCCTCACTCCGCCGTCGCCGAATCCGACTCGGTTGGCGTGCCGCTCATCGCTCCCGCCTTCTTCAACAGGGCGCGAGTCGTGTCGGTCGGCTGAGCGCCGGTTCCGAGCCAGTATCTGACGCGGTCTTCGTTCACCTTGACGGTGGGAGGATCAGTGCGTGGGTCGTAGTAGCCCAGCGTCTCAATGAACCGACCGTCTCGCGGGCTGCGGCTGTCTGCCACCACGACGCGATAGAAAGGTCTGCCTCGGGCGCCCATTCGGCGGAGCCGGATCTTAGTTGCCAAACTGTATCTCCTCTCGTGCTGAAGGCTGAACTCTGAAGGCTGAATGCTGAAGATGCATCTGGGACATGGTGCCGGTCAGTGATGGAGCGGCATCTTGAATCCTGGGCGGCGTTTCCGCCCGCGTGTCTGGGCGCCCATCATCTGCCGAACCATCTGGCGCATGGTCTCGAACTGACCCAGGAAACGGTTGACATCCTGCACCGATTGCCCGCAACCGGCTGCGATCCGTCGCTTTCGATTCCCGTTCAGCATGGTCGGATCGGCCCGTTCATCTGGGGTCATTGAGCGTATGATGGCTTCCTGTCGAGCCACCTGCCGTTCGTCAACCTGAACGTTGCGCAGGCTGCCCATCCCGGGGATCATGCCGAGGACCTGCTCGAGCGGGCCCATTTTCCGAACCTGCTGAAGATGTTCGAGGAAGTCATTCAGATCGTAGCGGCTTTCGCGGAGCTTGCGCTCCATTTCGATGGCCTGCTTCTGATCGAAGGTCTCTTCGGCCTTCTCAATGAGCGACATCACATCGCCCATGCCGAGGATGCGTGATGCCATGCGGTCCGGGTGGAACGCCTCGAGGTTGTCGAGCTTCTCGCCCATGCCGACGAACTTGATGGGGACGCCGACGACCGTGCGTATGGACAGCGCGGCGCCGCCCCGGGCGTCGCCGTCCATCTTGGTCAGGATGAACCCGGATACCTGCAAGCGCTGATGGAACTGGGTGGCGAATGCCACCGAATCCTGGCCGGTCATGGCGTCAACGATGAGCAGCGTCTCGCTCGGTTCCACTCGCCTGCGGATTTCCTCGAGCTCCATCATCATGGCTTCGTCTATGTGCAGGCGGCCCGCCGTATCAACAATCACAACGTCCTGGCCGTTCCGGGCAGCGTGGGCAACGGCCGAGGCTGCGATCTCCGGCGGAGGCATGCCGTCTTGCCCGACAAACACCGGCGTCTTCAACTGCTCTCCGAGCACTTCGAGCTGCCGGATGGCCGCCGGTCTGTAGACATCGCAGGCAACAAGCAGCGTGTGCCGACCCTGGCGCCGCATCCAGTTCGCCAGCTTGCCGCAGGTGGTTGTCTTGCCGGAGCCCTGAAGGCCGCAAAGCATGATCACAGTGGGGGGGCGATGCGCGAAGTTAACGCGCGCGTCTGCGCCGCCGAGCAGCTCGGTGAGTTCGGAGTGCACGATGCGAACCACCGTTTGCGCGCCGCTGAGGCTCTCGAAAACGTCCTGGCCGACTGCCTTCTCGCGAACTCGCTGCACGAAGTCCTTGACAACGCGGAAGTTGACGTCAGCTTCGAGCAGGGCAAGCCGCACCTCGCGGAGGGCTTCGTTGACGTCGGATTCCGTCAGGCGACCGCGACCGCGGAGCCTATCGAACACCGTCTGCAGTTTGTCGGTCAGACTCTCGAACACGCGCGATTCCCTTGAGATTGGCCAGGTGCCCTTGGCCAAATGCCGCCGACGGCAACAAAACCCGCCGTGTCGAGCCGGTCGGCTGGACCGGGAGGGCACGATCGGGCCTGAGCGGGCCGGCAGAGCAGGCGCTTTCGCCGGCCATGTATTCCGTTGAGAGTGGAGTTTACCGCCCGCAGCTCGCATGTGTCAACATTTGGCTCCAGGGCTTGCGGGTGCCCGCCGCTGGATGGTTGCGACGGGGCTTCCGGATGGGACTGATGAAGTAGGTGCCGTGTTGTCCTCAACGGCCGGCGTTCTGAAGGGGCAGGAACGCGAGGAGGGACTCCTTCGCGACGTGCTCGGGCACGCCTAGGGCGCCTCCGACATAGAAGGTCGCCATAGAACGGCCTCGAAACATGGCAAGCCGTGCGGAGTGGATGTCCCAGCCGAGCGCCGAAATCGCGCTTGAGACCCTGTACAGGGTGGACTGCGGTTCCGGTGACGCTACCTCGATAACGGTGAACCGTGGCGACACGTCGTTTCGCACGGTAAGGCGCTCGATCGGTCGGTTGCCGTCAACGGCACGCTTGCGGCGTTCCAGGATCGCTTCGACACTGGCCTGCCCCGTCAGCACTGAGGTCAAGTTGGATGCGACCTCACGCCTCTTGCCATGCGTGAGCTGCCGCCCGCGGAAATCAACGCACAGCGTATCTATGGCGATGCGCTCGTCGCCGTGTACGCGCGTGAAGACCTGAGCGGCATGCACATTCAAATCGGCGGCATAGAGCACCCCGGCTATCTTGGCCAGCAGGCCGGGTTTGGGATCGTCGAGGGTGCAGACCGTGATCTCCGTGAACGTTGCGAAGCGGTCGTCGTGGAAGCTCACCGACGGTGTTCCGAGCCGGGCCTGCCGGACAAAGCCGATGTGCAGGGCAATCTCTTCCATGGACGTATTCAGAACATATTGTGCAGGCAGCCCCTCCAGATGCTCGGAAACCTCTTCGTGGGGCAGGTCCTCCACCTCGAGCTCTTTGGCAAGGCGTCGCCGCGTTCGATTCACTGCGGCATCGTCAAAGCCTTCGTCCGTCCCCGAGACCAGAGCGCGTTCAGCTTTTCGGTAGAGCTCGCTGAGGTAGCGCGCCTTCACCTGGGTCCAGAGACCCTGACCGACCGCTCGGGTATCGGCGTAGGTGAGGAGATAGAGCATGCGAAGCCGCTCAAAGTCGTCCACGATGGACGTGAACTCTCGGATGGTCTCGTCAAGGCCAAGGTCACGGAGCCGCGAGGTCTCGGCCATGAGCAAGTGGTGTTCGACGAGAAAAGTCACATTAGCGGTGGCCTCAGGCTCCCACCCCAGCTTCGCGCACACCCGTCTGGCAACTTCGGCCCCGGTTTCCCAGTGCGGCCTGCTGGAGTCGGCCTTGCCGGCGTCGTGGAGCAATGCGGCGAGATACAACTGCTCGGGCGCAGCCAGCTCGGCCATCATGAGCTGGAACTCACGGGAGTCTTCGGGGGCGCCGGGAAGTCGAAGCTGATCAAGATTGCGAATCACATAGAGGGTGTGCTGGCCGACCGTGTAGTCATGCGAGGCGTCGTATGGGATCAGGTCCAACGTACGGCCCACGTCGGGCAGGATCCAATCGAGGATGCCGAGATCGGCGAGTGTCTGGAGGGCTGGGTAGATCGGCTTACGCGATGAGAGGATCGCCGTGAAGGTTTCTGCCAGACGCTCCGTTTCAGCCGTCACGGGCTCCTGCGCAAGCAGCGCGATGACGGCTCGCCGCAAGTCCGGGCTGAACTCAAGACCGAACCGTTGCGCCATCTCGCCGGCATGGATCATCCAGACAGGGTCTTCCGACGCCAGCAGCGGGTTGGCAGGTGTGAGCTGCCGGTTGACGCAGTCGAGACCGATGCCCATGAACAGCCGGCTGTTTTCGACGCGCTGCGCGATATCCGTCCAGAGGCGATCCACGGTTGTGAGGTGGCGGTACGTGTCGCGCATGAACCTTTCGACGCCTGGCGGCGAGTCCTCTTCGTCGTCATAGCCCAGTGCAGCGGCCACATCCTCCTGACGGGTAACGACCAGATCATCCCGTTCCTCACCGACCACGGCATGGAGCGCGTTGCGAGTGCGGAAAAGGAACTCCTTCGCGTTGCGCAGCGGCAGCGTCTCCTCGGGGGCAATGCCTCCCCACCGGGTCAGCGCCTCCCAGTACTTCTCGCCCCGCGTGCCGGCCGCCGGCAGACCCTCGCGCGCCTGGATCAGCCACATCGCGGCCTGCAAGTCTCTGAGGCCGCCTGGACCGGTCTTGATGTTCGGCTCGACCGTCCGAGGCGTGCCGCCTGACGACGCTCGCTGGGTTCGTCGCTCGTCGAGCTTCGCGAAGATGAACTCCGCGGGATTCAGGTTTGGCCAGAGTTCGTTCTCGAACTGCAGAAAAACGCGTGGATTGCCGACGACCAGCCTGGCGTCGAGCAGGCCGCAGACTGTCTGATGATCGAGGCTGCCGCAGTCGCCGATCAGGCGATATGCATACCCGACCTCCATGCCGGCCGCGTCCATGATGACGCGCATCAAGGCTGAGAACATCGCCTTGACGATCTGATCGGTGATCTGGTCGCCTTCGTGCGCCGGTATGAACGTGATGTCCACGTCGCTGTGCAGGCAGAGCTCGCGGCGTCCGTAGCCGCCAGTCGCGACGATTGCCAGCGGGGGTACCGGCCCGGAGACGTCAACGCCGGCCTTCGAGCAGGCGATCGCGAACATGCGGGCGATGATATCGTCCACGTGATCGCTGTAGCGCTGAGCGAGGGCCACTCCTGCGACGCCCCTGAGTGCCTCTTCCTTGATCCGGGATTTCGCTGCCCTCAGCGTCTCCGCTAGGAGCTCGAGCTCTCCCTGCTCGCCCTTCGGCTCAGCTCTGGCCTCCATTGTGTGTCCCGACTCCCCATTCGGCTCCGGAGGTGCGATATGTTCCGGATGGCCATCGAATGCGCATGCCTGCCCCGGCTACGGCGCAGGCTCTATTGTAACCCAGACCGTCGCGACCGAATATGCCGTCGAGCCTCGGCATAGTCGCCGGAGTTCATGCGGGATCACAGCGAGGGCGCGAGAACTCTGAGGCAGGTCGCAACGTACGGATCCCTGGAGCAGGGTATAATCGCAAAGCAGGCTGTCCTGCGTTGAATGTGATGGGGGAATCATACGGTGGCTGGTGAAGGCAAGAAGTCCAAGACGAACGTTGCGGCTCGCCAAGAGGCGAAGGCCGCCGGCAACAAGTGCAAGTACTGTGGCAACAAGATCGAAGTCGTGATGACGCTGACGGCATCCGGCCGCAAGCAGATGATCCGGAAGTGCTGCGGCACCCCGGCCTGACGTCTCCGGCCGGGCACGGGTATTTGGGGGGCGCGGCATGGCTGCGCCCCTTATTGCGTCTCGCCGGCCGAGCGGGACTCCCTTCGGCTGGGGGGGCGGGCGCACGATCGGCCGTGCCGGCAGGTGTCACCGATGATGGTGTCGAACAAGGGCTTCGACGGTCGCTATACGTCGAGGGGTTCAGCATCAGATGCTTGCGTACGTAAGATCGAGTGCGGTTCTGGGGATCAACGCCTACCAGGTCGTCGTCGAGACCGACATATCCACCAGCATTCCGTCTTGGGCAATCGTGGGGCTTCCCGATGCAGCCGTTCAGGAAAGCCGCGAACGTGTGCGCTCGGCGATTCGAAACACCGGTTTCGAGTTTCCGCAACGCAGGATTACCATTAACCTCGCGCCCGCGGACATACGCAAAGAAGGCCCTAGCTTCGATCTGCCCATCGCGCTGGGCATCCTGATCGGCTCGGGCCAGGTCAACGGAGACGCTCTGCCCGACACGCTGATCGTCGGCGAGCTTTCGTTGGATGGCGCCGTCAGAGGCGTCGCCGGAGTCCTGCCGATTGCGCTCGCGGCGCGGGACGCCGGAATGCGACGCATTCTGGTGCCGGAGGCCAATACGCGTGAGGCCGCCATTGTGGACGGCGTTGACGTTTTCCCTGTGGCCACACTCGCTCAAGCAGCACAACTGCTCAACGACCCGGGTTCGGCTGAGCCTGCCCGACTCGACCCCGCAGACCTGATGCCCGAGCGCCCTCCCTACGAGGCCGACTTCTCCGATGTCAAAGGGCAGACCCACGTCAAGCGTGCCCTCGAGGTGGCGGCGGCGGGAGGTCACAACGTGCTCATGATCGGGCCGCCCGGCAGCGGAAAGACCATGCTTGCCCGACGGATGCCCAGCATTCTGCCGCCGTTGTCTGTGCCTGAAGCTGTCGAAACCACCAAGATATACAGTGTCTGCGGTCTGTTGCCTTCCGGATCGGCGCTGATCACCACCAGGCCGTTTCGGTCGCCGCATCATTCCCTATCTAACGCAGCCCTTGTTGGAGGCGGATCGGTGCCGCGGCCCGGAGAGGTCAGTCTGGCCCACAATGGGGTTCTGTTCTTGGACGAGCTGCCGGAGTTCAACCGGGATGCACTTGAAGTGCTTCGGCAGCCGCTGGAGGATCGCGTGGTCACGATCGCCCGCGTTCAGGCGTCGCTGCAGTATCCTGCCAGTTTCGTCCTCGCAGCGGCGATGAACCCATGCGTCTGCGGCTACTACGGTGATACCATGCGCCGATGTACGTGTTCGGAGACGATGGTCAGGAAGTACCAGCAGCGTATCTCGGGGCCGCTCCTCGACCGGATTGACCTGCACATCGAGGTGCGGCGCCTCTCGGAGGATGAGCTCGTCCATCATCGCAGTTCCGAATCGAGCGCGACCATACGGGACCGCGTCTGCGCGGCGCGCGAGCGCCAAGCTGAGAGGCTGCGCGGTCGCAAGATCCACTGCAATGCCGAAATGGGAGCCCGCGACATTCGCGACCTCTGTCCGATGGGTGACGACGTGCGCGACCTTTTGCGGCATGCAATCCAGCAGCTATCGCTGTCCGCCCGCGCGTACGACCGCATCCTCAAGGTAGCACGGACGATTGCCGATCTCAGCGGAAGCGCAGACATCGGCGCCGACCACGTCGCCGAGGCAATCCAGTACCGCACGCTCGACCGCAAGATGCTTCTCTAGAGGCCGGTCGTTGAGTGCGAAGCCCATCATAACCCCGGCACGCCGGTGGTTGGGAGGCGAACATGGCAAATCGTAAGGATCAGCCGGAACCGCTGTATGTGGCAGCCACACTCGAAGGCAAGCTGGTGATCGAGAGGCGCGGCGAGCCCTTCCGCAAGCGTTACGTTCTTCTGGCGGTGCTCTTGCTGCTGGTGCTGGGGCTCCTGATCGGCTACCTCATCGGCACGCAGACCAATCCCAAGCTGTGGTTCGTTGTGGCGCTTGTGCTGCTCATGTTGTTGGCGCTTTCCGAACGGGCGGTACGCATGTATGCGGCGACCAAACCGAATCGCCTTGTTCTGGACAAGGATGCCAACACCGTGGAGCGGAACGGCGAACCAGTCGGGGTCGCCAGGGACATCGAGGCTGTGCTCTTTCGGGATATTCTCGATGGCGAGCGACCAACCAATGAGCACGCCGTCGTGCTTCAGTATCAGAACACGCGGCGGACCCTCGTTGCCGAATCGCAGGGGATGCCGGGCGAGAAAGAGGCGCTCCAAAAGGTGGCGGAAGCGCTTCGAGACTATCTGGAGGTGCCGCTCCGTAACGAGCCGCGCCAGGTTGCCGAATACTGGCTGGATCGGTCATAGATGTTGGGCCCGATGAGCGTTGCGCTCAACGTCGGGTCTGCATGGCTTCAAGACATTGGCCCGCGAGGCGCAGCCGACCGGGGGTGGAGGTGCGTGTGTTCGTACGCAAACGCGGCAGAGGATGGCTCGTTGCGCTGATCGGATTGGGGATAACTGCATGGCCGGCCACGCTGGCTGTTGGCGCGGATTGGCCCCAGTGGAGAGGACCGTCGCGGGACGGTGTCTCGCAGGAGAAAGGTCTGCTCAAGGCGTGGGGGCAGGGCAAGCCTAAGCTGCTGTGGCAGGCGGCAGGCTTGGGCACGGGTTACTCGTCGCTTGCCATCGTCGGAGGACGAGCCTATACCATGGGCGACATTCCCGATGATGCCGGACGACGGCAGCAGTGTATCATCGCCCTTGACCTCAAGACCAGGAAGCGGCTCTGGAGCTCCCGCGTCGGGGCGCCGCACAGTGATGGGGCACGGGGCACGCCTACGGTTTCGGGCGGCCTCGTCTTCGCGGTCGGAACCGACGGCGACGTGGTGTGCGTCGAAGCCGCCACGGGCCGCCCCCGTTGGCGCGTCAACCTGGAGCGTGACCTTGGCGGCCGCATGATGTCGAGCTGGCGGTACAGCGAATCTCCCCTTGTTGATGGCGATCGAGTCATCGTGACGCCCGGCACGGCTTCCTCAACGCTCGTGGCGCTGGATCGAAGCACGGGAAAGCTCTTGTGGCGCTGCGCAGCCGGCGATATCGGCCCCAACGGTGCCGATGGCGCGGGGTACTCGTCTGCAGTGGCAACGCAGGTTGGACGCACTCGCCTCTACGTTCAGCAGTACGGGCGCGGCGTGATCGGTGTCCATGCGGGCACGGGCAAGCTGCTCTGGAGCTACAACCGCGTCGCTTGCGGAACGGCCAACATCATGACGCCGGTGATCAGCGGCCCCTACGTATTTGTGTCGAATGCCTACCGGGCCGGCGCGGCGTGCCTGCGTATGGATGCCGCCGGCGATGGTGTCAGCGTCGAGGAGGTCTACTTTCTCAACGCGCGGACCTTTCAGAACCACCATGGCGGCATGGTCGCGGTGGGCGGGCACGTCTACGGCGGACATGGGCAGAATGCCGGCGCTCCCACCTGTATCGAGATCGCAACCGGAAAGGTGATGTGGCAGGCGTCGGCACCGGGGCGCGGCTCGGCGGCCGTGCTGTATGCCGACGGACGACTGGTTTTCCGCTACGAGAGCGGGTTGGTTGCTCTGATCGAGGCGACGCCGACACGGTATCGTCTGGCGGGGAGCTTTGAGCCGCCGTCAATGGCAGGTCCGGCCTGGGCGCATCCCGTCATCCTGGATGGACGGATGTACCTGAGGCACAACGACGTGCTCCTCTGCTACGACGTCAAGGCCAGGGCGAAGTGAGGCCGTAGACACTGGATCGGGGGAGGGTGAGCCCGTATGGGCGGCGTTTCGTTACGCTTCGCAATCAACCACCTTCAACCTTCATCCTTCAACCTTCATCCTTCAACCTTCAACCTTCGACCTTCAGGCCGCCGGTCACTTCCACGTGTGCCAGTTGGTCCTGATCCGCGCGAACCACGCCCGGGTCTCGGCGGCTCTTGTGCTCAGGTGATACACGGCTGCGAGCATGGCCAGTCCCACGATGAGCGCGAAAGCCCCGATGACAAGGTGCCGCGCGGTGGCCGAACCCAGCACGATGGCGAAGGCAAGGGCGAAGGTCGCGCCGACGACAACGAACGCCCTGATCCGGTGACCGATGCCCCAGATAATCGCCGCGATGCACTCTGCGACCAGCAGGAGTGCGTGCACGGCCGTGCCGCCTGCATGGAAGTGGCGCATGAAGGCGACAAACGTGGGAAAGACGGTCACGGACAGGCCCGTCCACCAGAGCGCCTGCATCTCGTTGCCGCGGTTCTTCGCGTCGGCAAGGTGACCAAGCAGGAGAAGGTACAACCCGACCGGGATCAGGTAGAGGTCAAGCACGCCGTAGTCCATTCCGAGACGACTGTAGAGGTAGAGCGCATATGCCGTCAGGAATGCGCCCAGACCGGCATGGGCGTAGAGCGATCCTCGGCCCAGCGCATACAACGAGACCGACGTGAGACCGGTGAGCATGATGGCCAGGACGGAGTAGGTTCCCTGATCCGGCGTTCCTGCTGAAAGCAGGCCGACCGCATAAGCGAGAAACGCGTGTACCGATCCCATCGCCGTTATCTCGCCGCTCAGCGCGCGAAAACCATCGTGGCGCTTCGCTGCCAGCATGACTGGGAGGTAGGCCATGGCGCATAGGGCGAACCTTGCGGCCCATGTCGGCGGCGCCGGCTGTGCGATATTGCATGCATGGGCCGTCGCCAGCGTTGCCGACGCACAGGCGGCCAGACACCATGGACCGCTCCGACGACGTAACGTCCCTATGATCAACAACGTGGCGACGGCGCCTATGGAAATGGCCGACGCGCGATGGTCCGTGATGCCCGAATGCAAGGGCGCGTATCCGACCGTCGGGCCGGAGGCGATCTGCCATAGCTCGTGTCCGGCAATGCCCGCGATGGCAGATATCACCGCCGTCTGGCGCAATGGCGATCGCAGGGCCTCCGGCAGCGTCACGAACTCGCCAACGGCGAACACGGCGGCAAGTCCGGGAATCATGGCAAGCAGAGTCCACTGGGGCGCAACACCGATCCACTGAACAGCGCCGAAGCATGACATGACCGATATCACGGCACTCAGCCAGGCGGACTGCACGAACCCCTGCACCGCTGATCGGCCATAGGCAAGCGCACATATCAGGGACGCTGTGGTAATCAAACCGATTGCGCCCGGCATGGACTCGCCCGGAGTGTAGGCGATCAGCCACGCTGCACCAATCGCGCAAGCCGATAGGGACGTTGACAGGGGATGTCCATTTCGGCTGAACACGGGGGAAAGCGCTAGCCCAATCGCACCGATAGCGAGCGTCTGAACCGAGAGCATATGCGGGCTCGAACCGACGGACGCCAACGTCGCAGCAAAGGTCAAGGTCCCGATCACTGATAGGGGCAGATGCCATTGGCTCGGGCGGGCGAGACGCCGGCCGAACGGGTCCCGCGTCACTTGCGCGGATGTCACCAGAACCCAGGTCGCAGCCATGAGCCCTATGGTGACGCCGCCCTTCGGGATGAGCACATGCCCGGCCAGACCGGTCGCGGCCGAGAGCGTTGCGAGACCGGTTCCGGCAAGGATCGCCGGCAGCTCCGCCTCCTCGCTGACTCGCAGCACGTAGGCCGCGGAGAGCAAGATCGCGGCAACGCCCAGCAGCCCGAACCATGTGCCGATGTCGGCTCCGTGCAGTGTCGCGCTGCAGATGAGGTCCGCCACGCCGAACGCACCGAGGACCGCACCGACATGGGCCCACGGCGCCGCCCAGGTTCGAGGCCACACCGTCTCCAAAACGACGCTTGGGCTCCGTCTATGGGCGGCAAGGGCGACCGTGACGAGCGCCAAGCATGCCAGTGCGAGGTCATGTCCGCCTTCGCGGCGCACATCTGCTATGTCCATTTGCAGGTACCGGTGAAATGCGAGAGCGACGGCTCCGGCGAATGCGGCTGCAGATGCGAACATCACCTGGGGCCGGCGGAGTCGCGCGGCCATGCCGGCAAATGCGCTTCCGCAGAGCGAGGCCAGCAGGATGCAGCGAGGCCACTCGTCGGGGGCCAGTCGGCTGCCGTCAGCCCACCCCAGCAGACGCAGCGCGAGCAGAGCGCCGGCGACACAGAACGCTGCGAGTGCGGCCAAGATGTAAGGCCTGCTGAGCGGCATGCCCGATTGCGACCGGAGGTCGGCGCAAGTACGCGCCAGCACGATCCATAACACGCCCAGGGCGACGGCAAGCAGACCGAACTCGACACTGCCGGCAGCCGGGTCGTGGGCCACGGTGAACGTTCCCGTGAGCGTGACCGCACCTATCGAGCCCACGGCCAGTTCGGCGCTCGCCATGAGACGGGCAGCGACACCGGACACTGCCGCACATGCGGCGAGAATCATGATCGCGGGGATGGCCGTTGGTCCCCGCAGTCCGGCATCGGCAATCGAGAGCATAGCGGCAACGCCCAGGGCGACCGAGCCCCATAGGAACGGGGTCTCACGTTGCTGGTCGCCGGTGGTCCTGTCATGCAGGCGTCGCTGTGCGGCCAAGCCGAGGTGCAGGCTGCCGATGACGGCCAGCGACGCGGCGAGGTGCCATGGCCGGGCCTCGAGAGTCGAGTGTGTATCGAGTGCGGCCAGCGCGAGGAGCGGCGCGGTGAGGGTCGCGAAGCCGAGGACATAATGCTCGTACGTTCGATCGCCTGTCGCTCGCAGCACGCCCAGACCTGCCCCGGAGCAGGCCATGGATGCCAGTGCGATGGCCCATCCCTGCGGGACTGCGTCACCCAGCCAGCGATGGTTGATAGACGTGACAGCAAATGAGACCAGCGCTATTCCGATGCCGCCGCAGGCTCGTGCACCGACTGAGACAGGTCTTGCGCTCATAACGCTGAACCGGATCAGTGCGGCGCTCAGTCCGATCGGCACGCAGGGCATGAGCAGAACACCGGTACGCTGGAGCCACTCCACACCCATTACCTGGCGCACGCCGGCAATGATGAAGGCGGCCGCCACGGCCGCGAGAAGTTTTAGCCAGTGGGCCTCCAGAAGTTCGGTCATCGAGGGCAACTTGGAGGTCCGCTTCGGTGCAGGTGTTTCCGGTGGATGCGCGGATGTCGAGGCGTCCGGGTACTGCGGGGGAGCCTGCGCCTCCGAGGACACCGGCGACACGACGCGATCGCGGGACACATTCGCAGCTTCGGCAGCCGACGGTATCGTTTTCGAGTGCTGCAATCGCTTGCGGTACATGCGCTCGAGCCGCGCCGCACTGCCTGACGGGATGATGCCCTGCCGACGCCAGATCGGTATCTCGCCGAGCAGGAACTCGATGCATCGGTCTTCCGGAACCGTCGGACTCATCGCTGCGCCGCATGACGCGCAGAACGTGGCCCAGTCCTGGTTCCGGTACCCGCATTGCCTGCAGTCGCCCATGGAGCTCGTTCCTTGCGGCCCGCCACGCAGAGGCTCGATCGGCACGCGGCGGAGGCCGTTGATGTGCGATCCTATGGTACGTTAAGCACAGGCCGGTGTCCATCGGGCGGAAGTACCAATGCCCAGGTGGTTCGGTCCCGAATGGACGGGACGTTGGTGCAGTGGGATCAGCCTTGATACTCGGGGCCTGCGCCGTAGCGGGCGGCTATCCTGCCGATCTCGGCCTTCAGCTCCGTCGCGAGCGCTTGATGCGAGGCGGAGACCTCCCACCTCGCAAGATGGTCCTCGCTCTGCGAGACTCGTTCGCTTACCTGGTACCACTCTGTCGCCCCGAGATCGGCGGATGCTTCGGACACAGGTTCGGAAATGCGGCTGTGACCGGAAGGCGCATGCCGTGACGTCGAGCCGAGCCCATCGAAATCCGACTGATCCGCATGGCCGACCGCGGGCAAGCCGTAGCGGAGCAGATCGGCTTCGAGCGGGGTACCGTCCGTCATGGCCGTGACGACCTCGGCGCCCGATGCCGCCAATCGTTCGCGAACGGCTTCCAGCGCCTCGGCACGCTTGCCATCGTCAGGGAAGACATAGCCCCACTCGCGCTCGCGTCCGGTTGACGCTTGGAGCGCGGCCATCTGGGCAAAGCGCTCCGGCGACTCCTTCCATGCCCGGGCTGTGAGCAGGGCGAAGTAGAGCGTGTTCTCTGTACAGAAGCGGATGCCGTCGAGCACAAAGGACTCGTAGAAGTGCGCCGACTCCTCGACGGCTCCAATGGCGGCCTCATCGTTCAGCATGGCGTGCTTGATGTGCGAATGCCCGCTCCTGATCAGCCGAACACTCGCGCCTGCACGCGTCATTTCGGCGACGGCAAGCGGATTCGACTTGGTGTCTGCGAACACGACGGGATGCTGCGGCGCCGCCATAAAGGGGATTGGGCTCATGTCGGCCTGCTTCGCGGCGGTCATTCGTTTGATGATCAGGGGGAGTATTGCCGCATACACGAAGCTCGACGCCAGCAGCGTACCGTCGGAGAGATACACGTCCAGCCGGTCGGCGTCGCCGTCGAAGAACATGGCCAGATCGTAGCCGCCAGTCGCAAGCTCGGACAGGCCCTGGGCGATCACATCCTGCTTCACGGGGTTCGGGTCGCCCAATGGGAACGCGGAGTCAGGTGAGAAATGGAGCGGGGTCAGGCACGCTTCTGCCGAGGTGAAGCCCAGCATCAGCTCGCGTGCTCCCGCTGCGTTCAAGTAGTCGTGGAGAACTCGAACGCGCTTCAGGTCGCCCGGCTGAACCTGCGCCAGGCGCAGACTGAACGAGATGTAGCCCGGCGTCGCGTCGAACGCCGTTATGCGTCCTCTGCGGCGCAGGTGCGAAGCGGAGTGCGACGCGGACAAATCGGACCGGTACAGCTCCTCTATCTTGCTCAGCCCCCCTTCAGGTCCGATGCCACGTGCGAGTGGAGTCACGTAGGGGCCAACCAGCTTGCGGCCTGTGTCGCCCGCCGGATTGTGCGACGCTCCTATGAAGACGCCGGCAAGGTCCGCGTGCCGCATGGCTGCATAGTAGAACTGGCAGACTCCGGTCACTCCGGGCAGAACCACGCAGTTGAGCCCGGCATCCGCGTAGGCATGGGCAGTTATCTCCATGAGTTTCGGACCTGATGCCCGAGCGTCGTGGGCGATGACGGCGCCATCCACCTCCAGCACGTCGCGCATGTAGCAGGCCTCGGCGCGGGCGAGGCGCAGAGCAAGTTCATCGGTGAGGAGCACGGCGCGCGTGCGAATGTCGTTGGATCGAAACATGGAGAGATTCAGGTCGGTCATGGCACTATGCGTCCGCCCGCTGTTGTCGTGGCGACCCATGAGCAGCCGTTCCGGCATGCCGGGTCGCGGCACTCTCGCTTGTCCGACCGGGTCTCGCTGTGAGACGATATGCTCTCATGCTGAAGCCCCGGTGTAGCTGCGAAGCCCGAGCCGCCAGAATGCCGACGCGGCCACGACGAGCACGAGGCCCACGCCAAGGGCAGCCACGAGCGTTGTCGGGCTCAACCTTCCGGCGAGCGCCGATGCGGGCACCGTCACAATAAAGACGACCGGGACAAGGTAGGTGAGGGCGCCGCGCAGCCATCCTGGATAGATCTCCATTGGGTACCGGGCAGTCTCGAACGCCTGCCAGACAATCTGTTCGATGTTGTCAACGCGCACGAACCAGAAGGTGAGTGTTACCAGGATCAGCCAGAACGCGTAAACGACAGCCATGCCGACCGCGATCGTGAGAGCGAATGCCGCCGCCTGGGCAGGACCCATCGAGATAGACAGACGCCCGATCGTGTATGCCGAAAGCCCGACACCGACAAGGGCGTTGGCTGCGCGCCATATGTTCAGCATGCGGAACGATGCCATGAACTGCGAGCTGACCGGCTTGAGCAGAACGAAATCGAGCGTGCCCTCGCGTACCTGACTCGATATCTGGCGCATGTTGGGTCCGATGAACATCTCGATCAGGCCATCCATCAGGTAGTAGACAGCGAGCAGGACCATCGCCTGCGCGAATGTCCAGCCCCGCAGATTGTCCGTATAGGCGTAGGCGATCGAGAGCGAGCCGACCGTGGTCAGCAGCCCCAGCAGGCTCGCGATCACCCGCGCGAAGAAGTCCACGCGATACTCCATGTCGGCCTGGATGCTCGTTCTGTAGAACACGGCCAGCATGCGCAGATGGAACGCGACGGCGCCTGGCAGACTACGGCCCGCCGGCGTGCTGTACCCTCGCTCGTGCGTGATCTGCGGCGCTACAGCGGCGGGAAGCTCGTCGGGATAGGTTCGTTGTTGGGTGCGCTGAGGATGCTCGCTATCCCGCTGCATCTGGTGGGGGGGCGGGGCCACGGTCATGCTCCTACTGCCGAGTACTGCTTGACGCCGGCCGACCAGACGACGCGGAAAACGCCGATGCCTACGAGCAGCCAGACGGTCTGCAGCGCCATGCCGGAAAGGGCCGACTGGATCGGCACGCGCCCCAGCGCCAGTTCGACCGGGAATGCGCCCATGTACCAGAACGGCGTCAGTCGTGAAATCGTGGCTATCCAGCCCGGCATGAGCGCGATGGGCGCTATTCGCCCGGCCAGAAAGGCATCGAGGACAAAGTAGAACTGGTTGATCGCGTCAACGCGCGTGGTCCAGAACGCGATCGTGGCGAGTGTGTACTGCCAGACATAACGGATGACGGCGGCAAGCGCCAGCGCAGGAAGAGACAGCATCAGCCCCACCGGCGATGCAGGCATGGCAGGCCTGAGCACGACGAAGAGGATGAACCAGGCGGGCACAAGGATGATGCTCGTGATAACCTTGAACCCAATGTTGTAGCTCGCGTCGGCGTGGATCGGATGCAGGGGACGCAGGAGCTGGGGCGATAGGCTGCCCGTTCGGACGCGGTAGGCGAACTCGAAGGCATCCCACGACATGGTGATGTGGCCGTAAATCATATAGACCAGGAAGTACGCCGCGAAGTCGCTTCGTGTGAATGACTGCGACGCGCCGACCACATCGGATCCCCGCGAATGGGCAGCCGCGGTCCAGACTGCCAGGCTGACCAGCGGTCCCACGAAGCCCCAGACTGCCCATATCAGGATCGCGAACCTGTATTGCATGAGCATCGCCCATGCAACGCGCAGGTTCACACGATAGACATCAAGCCAGTACCTCAAGACCTTACTCGTACTCCCACTCAGTTCCCTCGATAGACCCCAAGCCAGTGCCTCACGAGGCAGACCCTCCGTTCGTGTCGGGCTCGGCGAAGAGCAAATCTATGACGTCTTCGATTGGCGGGTCCTCGACCGTCAGGTCTACCACTGCTATCTCCCCGAGAATGCGAGCCACCGTAGCAGGAGTTTCGCTGCGCGGCGCCCTGAGAGTCGCCTTCAGTCCCGATATCTCAACCGCATCGGAGAACCGCGAGAGGTCTGCGCCGGCTGCGCTGTCCTGCAAATCCAGCCGTATGAGCTTGTACGGCAGTATCCGGTCGGCAAGCTCCTCGAGATCACCGTCGTACAGGAGCTTGCCCCGGTGGATCACCACCACCCGGCGGCAGAGGGCGGTGACATCGGCCATGTAGTGGCTGGTCAGCAAGACCGTGGCACCGGTGCGCTTGTTGTAGTCGGCGACGAAGCGCCTGATGCGCCCCTGCATCGTCACGTCAACGCCAAGCGTTGGCTCGTCCAGGAACAGCACGCGGGGCCGGTGAAGCAGAGCAGCAGCCAGTTCGCATTTCATCCGCTCCCCGAGCGACAGGCCGCGCACGGGCTTCGTGAGCAGTTCGCCCAGATCGAGCAGCTCCACAAGCTCGTCGAGCGTCTGCTTGAACTGCGCCTTCGGGATCTCGTAGATGACCTGGTTCACCAGGAACGAGTCCATGGCGGGAATGTCCCAGTTCAACTGGTTTCGGTTGCCCATCACCAGGCTGATAGATCGCAGGTACTCGTTCTGCCGTCGCCATGGCGTGTACCCGAGGACCGTCGCATGACCTGATGTCGGGTTCAGCAGCCCTGCCAGCATCTTCAGCGTAGTGGTCTTGCCGGCTCCGTTGGGACCCAGGAAGCCGACGATCTCGCCTGCATGGATGTCGAAGGTCACGTCCGTGACGGCTTTGACCTCTTTGAACTTCCGCCGGAAGAGGCTCGCGATCGAAGCGCCGAGACCCGCGGGCCGCTCGTGCACTCGATAGACCTTCGACAGCCCGTGAATGTGCACCTGCGCCTCTTCGCCTTCGGTGCCGTTCGTGCGTATGAGTGCGCTCACCGCTTGCGGGGTCTCGGCTGACGGTCAACAATGAGGAGGGGTACCAGCGTGGCCTCAGTGACACCCCGGCGGCTCACGCGAATGTCCGCCATCGCGGCCCACGGGCCTTCGGGATTGCGCAGAAACGATGGCGAAGGGTTGAACACGAAGTTGCCGAGGCTGTAAAAGATGACCTTGCCATGGTGCCGTTCGACTGGCTGTACGACGTGCGGATGGTGACCGAGCACGACGTCGGCTCCTGCCCGCAGTGCCTCCGCGGCCAGGCTCTTCTGACGCCGGCTCGGCGTCGTGACCATCTCGACGCCTGCATGAAGCGAAACGACGACCACGTCGGCCTTTTTCCGGGCCGCGGCAATGTCCACCCGCATAGACGCCGGCTCGGCCATGGCAACGGATGGACCCGACGCAAGAATCGGCAGCACGGGAGGAAACATCCCCAGATACGCGAGGAACGCGACGCGAACACCCTTACGGGCCACCACGCGCGGGCTCCGAGCTTCAGACATGGTCAGACCGCCGCCGACCGGCACGACGCCGGCGCGCGTGAGACTGGTGACGGTGTCTGCGAGTCCTCGACTGCCGAAGTCCTGTGAGTGGTTGTTGGCCACCGACACGACGTCGAAACCGGCTTTGGCGAGCTTGGCGGCCCAGGTCGGCGATGCCCGGAAGTTGTAGCGCTTGGGTACGGCGGCCCGGTGAGCAGTCAGGGCGCACTCGAGATTGCCGAATGCAATGTCGGCCTGCTGCAGCGCGGAGAGCATGCGCTCAAATGGGTAAGACGGTCCCGCTTTGGACGCAGCCTGCTCAACGCCGCGAGCGAAGCACATATCGCCCACTGCCACGATCCGGATGGTGTCCTTGGATCTCTTGGTCGAATCAGGTGTCCCGAAGGCCGGGCAGACTGCGCAGAACAGGATGCCGAACACGGCACTGGCGGTCCGGACCAGTGATGTCCATGCGGGCCTGTCGCCGAAAGATACCGTCGGCCGTTGTGGCGAGCGATCGGATTGCGCCGAGGCTCTCCCATCAGGCGTGCCTCCTGAGATGAACGGTGCCGCCATATGCTTTGTCGCGCCCAACCCGGCTCGGGTCACTTCGGGTCCGACTCAGGCTCGCTGCGCTTCTCGGGCGGACTGGGAGCCGACGGCTCCGGCTCAATCTGGAACGCCGAAGGTGTGTGAAGCTTGCCCGCCTTTGTCCAGACATACTGGATAGGAGGAGCCTGGGTCGGCATCACCGGGTTCGGGATGGCCACTTCGAGCACGCCGAACGTCTCCGGGGCGTTCGGCGGAGGCTTGTGATACACGAACTCCTTCGCGCCGGGCTTGTTGGACACGCGCAGCATCTCGGCCGCGACATAGCGGGGTGCCAGCTCAGCCAGTTTGTTGGGGTAGCGGCCGTGGTCCTGAACGAACTTGTCCAGGGCCTCGCCGACCTGCTGCATCCGCTGGACTACCTCGCCGGCTTCCTGGGCTGTAGACACGATGCGCGAATAGGCATTACGGACGTCCGAACGCGACGCGAGCACCACGATGAGAACCACGATGGCGAGCACCGCCACACATCCGCAGCCTGCGCAGGCAATGCCGCCCCACTTCCAGCAACTTCCGCCATCGCGGCGCTCAGGCGGCGGTGGCGGGTTCATTTCGGGAGCGCTCATTTCGGTATCCAGTCCTCCTCGTCGGTCACGCGCTCGCAGAATGCCGCGAGCAAAATGGCTGTGCGCTCGATATCGTCAAGCGAGATAACCTCGTTGGGCGTGTGCATGTATCGCAGCGGAACCGAGACAACGCCGGTGGCAACGCCCGCACGGGTCATCTGAATGGCATCCGTGTCGGTTCCCGTTCCTCCAGCAACCGCTTCGATGACGAAGGGAATCTCGAGGTCGCGGGCGGCACTGACCAGGAGCTCATGCACTCGCGGATTGATGTGCGACCCACGAGCGATCATCGGGCCTCCGCCCAGTTTGACGTCTCCGCCGGTTTTCTTGTCGGCACCGGGGTAATCGGTCGAATGGCCTACATCAACGCCGATTCCGGCATCCGGTGCAATACCGTACGCGCCCGGGATGGCTCCGCGGAATCCGACCTCTTCCTGAACCGTAGCGACGGCAAACACTGCAGCCGGGATGGCCTTGCCCTGGAGCAGCCTGAGCGTCTCAGCGACGATGAACGCCCCCATCTTATCGTCGAACGATCGAGCGACGGCAATCGAGCCTCGGAGTATGGAGAACGACGCCGCATAGGTCACGCAGTCACCGATGGCGACCAGGGACTCGGCTTCCTTCTTGTCGGCAGCGCCGATGTCTATCCACATGTCCTTCAGCTTGGGCGCTTTGTCGCGCTCGTCCGACTCTAGCAGGTGCACGGCCTTGCGCCCAAGGACCCCGGCTACTGGCCCGGCCTGCGTATGGATGACGACGCGCTGGCCTGCGGCAACCACCGGATCGTGACCGCCGATTCCGCCGACATAGAGCATACCCTCGTCGCTGATGTACCGTACCTGGAAACCGATCTCATCAGCATGTCCGGCCAGCATGATGCGCGGCCAGCCGGATGGGTTTCTGGCGGCAATCACATTGCCCATCACGTCGGTCCGAACTTCGTCGGCATATGAGCCGACGTAATCGCGAAAGACGCGTTGGACGGGCTGCTCGTAGCCTGAAGGACCGGGTGTGTCCACCAGTTCGCGCAGGAAAGCCAGGGACTCATCACGCATCGTCTGTTCGCTCCTTATCGTTAGTGTTGATTGGCATCGGCCGGCCTTGGGTACCCCGCGTCCATCCCGTCCATCGTCGCTCGTACCGCGATCAAGGCTATCCCAGCATACGCATTATGGCTTGGGCGAGTTTGGTTGGATCGTGACGCACGACGTCCGTCTCGCTGACGAACGATCCGGATATCGGCCTGTAGCCGAGCGCGCGCAGTCGGTCGCAGTCGGGCTCGACCAGCACCGAGCCTGACTGCCGGTACTTTTCGAGCAGCTCTCTGCGTGGCACCTCCGTATTGACCAGGACCCTGTCAAAGACGGGGCGCGGCACGTGCGCCTCGATCGCTTTGACATGGTCGGAGGCTGAGAAACCGTCGGTTTCGCCTGGCTGGGTCATCACGTTGCAGACATAGACCTTCAGCGCGCGTGTAGCGGCCAGCGCCTCCGGAATGCCTTTGACCAGCAGGTTTGGGATGACGCTGGTGAACACGCTCCCGGGTCCCATCACCACGATATCAGCGAGTCGAATGGCCTCGACAACCTCGGCCGGAGCGCGCGCGTCTCCGGGTGAGATGCGGATGCGACGAATGCGCTTGCCCGCGTGCGCGATGGCGGTCTCGCCTTCCACGATGCTGCCATCCTCCATCTCGCCAAGCAGTCCGACCCGCTCGGTGGTGGATGGAAGCACTTCCCCGCGGATGTTCAGCACTTGGCCCGCTCGGCGGACGGCGGCCTGGAAGTCCCCGTCGCTGATCGCCGTCAGCGCCGCGATGAGCAGGTTTCCGACAGCGTGGTCGCGCAAGCCTTCTCCCGAGCCGGCACCCCGGAACCGGTACTGCAGCAGCTCGGTCATGACGCTCTCTTCGTCGGCGAGTGCCGCGATGCAGTTTCTGATGTCGCCGGGCGGCGGAATGTTCAACTGCCTCTGCAGCTTGCCGGACGAGCCGCCGTCATCCGTAACCGTCACGATAGCGACGATGTTGCTTGAGTGCTGCTTCAGGCCCCTCAGCATCGTGCTGAGCCCGGTTCCTCCGCCGATCACCGCGATCCTGGGACCCTGGGCCAACTGGCGCGAGCGGACCACTGCTCCCACCCAGCCCCGCATCGAGCCGCCGGTCGTATTCGAGGCGTACCGAAGCCCTGGCCCAGCGACCGACAAAGCGGCGCGCCAGAGCGAGTACGCGAGAAGGACAAGTCCCGCGAACGTAAGCGGGAGCCCCAACGCGACTGGAGCCCAATCCGAAGCGAGCAGCCTGGGCCACCTGGCACTCAACCATCGAACGGACCAAATCGCCGGCCTCAGAATGTCGAGGGGTTCGCCACGCCGCAGGAGAGCAAGACCGAGGGCCATTGCGAAACCTGCGAATGCGGCGAGCAGGAGCCACCGCTTGACGCGTGCGCCGGGAGCAAGCAGAATGGCGGCGGCTGCGAGCGGGCGCATTGATGTCGAAGCGATCCTCGGACTAGTGTCGTCTGTCGGTCAGCAGATGGCTGAGCGCTCCCGATACCAGGCTCAGCAGCACGGAGCCTATGACAGCGCCGCCGGGGGTGACATCGAAGCCTGGGGACACCTGGCCGACGACGTAGAACAAGATGAAACTCAGCACGTAGCTGAATAGGCCAAACGTCATGCAGCTCAGCGGCATCGTGAGGAACTGCAGTATGGGCCGAACCACCGAGTTGGCGAATCCGATGGCAAGTGCAGCGAGCAGAAGGGCGCCCACGTCCTTGTAGCTGACCCCGACGTTCAGATGGGCGACAATGGCCAGCGCCACAGCGTTGATTGCCCAGCGGACGACCATATTGCGCATTGGGACCTCCTTCCCGTAGTCTACCAGTTTCGCCATGTTACCGGAGACGGGCTCACGCATCGTGCCTGTGCTATACTGCCTCCGCAATGAACACAGAAAACCTTCGACCAATGAAGATACTGATGGTTGGCGCCGAAGCGACGCCTCTCGCCAAAGTTGGCGGCCTGGCCGACGTAGTCGGCGCGCTCCCGGCCGCACTTCGACGGCTTGGCCACGACGTCCGCGTTGCCGTCCCGCATTACAAGCTCATCAACTCAGGGCGCAAGCGGAAGGTCACCGCCGATGTCCACGTCGTTACGGATTCGATCCTGAGCTCGCTCCATGTCAATCCCACAATCACCCGGACCCAACTCGCCGACGGTGTTGCCGCCTACCTGATCGGCCTCGACGAATGGTTCGGCGACACCTTCCGGAGCGAGGACATCTATACATCTGATCCGGCTGCCTACGTCGCGTTCTGTCGTGCCGCCTCAATACTCGCTGCAGACGGCATAGACGGGTGGGTTCCCGATGTGGTCCACAGCCACGACTGGCATGCCGGGCTGATTGCGCCGTATCTGCGTGCATTTGCCGGAAGCCATCGGCCTGCCACCGTCCATACAGTCCACAATCTGGCCTACGCAGGTGTCTTCGGCCGCGAGGTCATGGACTTCTCGGGCCTCCCGCATGACATGTACACCATGGACGGACTGGAATACTACGGAGGTTTCAGTTTCCTGAAGGCCGGCATGGTCTATTCTGACATGGCCAACACGGTATCGCCGCAGTATGCCCGCGAGGTGACGACCGAGGAGTATGGCGGCGGCATGGCGGGCCTCGTAAGGCACCTGAGTGCCCAGAGGCGCTTTGTCGGGATTTTGAACGGCATTGATACCGACGTCTATGACCCGAGCCGCGATCCGTCGCCGGCGGCGCACTACTCGGCCGACGATGTGGCCGGGAAGAGCGCATGCAAGGCGGCGCTCCAATCGGACCTTGGCCTGCTCCCGGAGCCCAGGACGCCGCTCGTTGGCATGGTATCGCGCATATGCGACCAGAAGGGGCACGACCTCGTCGCCGAATGTGCCGATGGGATCGTCGGAGCCGGGTGTCAACTTGTGATCCTTGGGGTGGGCGATCACGCCCTTGAGTCGTCCCTGCTCAGGGCTGCCGAGCGGCATGTGGGCCGTGTCGCCGTCAAGATCGGATACGACGCGTATCTGGCCCCGCGCATCTATGCAGGCAGCGATATCTTCCTGATGCCCTCACGTTTCGAACCGTGCGGTCTCGGACAGATGATCGCACTCAGGTACGGCTCGGTGCCGGTGGTGCGACGCACGGGCGGCTTGGCCGATACAGTCCGCGATGTGGGGGAGAGGCCCAGGGCAGGCAATGGGTTCGTCTTCGACGCGATGACGGCGGAAGCGCTGCTGACGGCCATAACCCGAGCGCGCGACTTCTACTCCAACAAGGCCAGATGGACGCGATTGATGGTCCGCGGAATGCGGGAAGACCATGGCTGGCAGGAATCGGCGACGCGATATGAAGCGCTCTACAAGACGGCCCGTCGGTTGCGGGATGCCTGATCCTGGAGGTCAGGCATCCGGCTGGGCCGGATGGGTCCCTGTTCGGACGTGATCGCTCAGGGCCAAGTCGAGCGCCTGGTCTACGTGGTTGATGGGGTGGAACTCGATGTCGGCTCGAACGTTCTCGGGGACGTCTTCAAGGTCGCGGAGGTTGTCTTCGGGCAGCAGGACAACGCGTATGCCGGCGCGGTGGGCTCCAAGCACCTTTTCCTTGATGCCGCCGACGGGAAGGACCCGCCCTCGCAGGGTCAGTTCGCCAGTCATGGCCACGTCGTTGCGAACGGTGCGCTGGGTCGCGGCCGAGGCAAGGGCCGTTGCGATCGTGATGCCGGCCGATGGCCCGTCCTTCGGAACGCCTCCCGAGGGCACATGGACATGGACCTCCAGCGCGCCTCCTAGATCGGGCTCGATCCCAAGTCGGCCCGCCCGCGATCGGATGCATGTGATGGCGGCTTGGGCGGACTCTTTCATTACGTCCCCGAGTTGACCCGTCAGCGTCAGGCGGAGCTCATCGCCCTGCAGCAGCGCCACCTCAACCGTCACAACATCACCTCCCGCCTCCGTATACACGAGGCCCAGGGCGGCCCCGATCTCGGCGCGCTCATTCGCGGTGCCGAAACGGTGGCGAGGATTACCGAGGTACGCCTTCAGGTGGGTAGCCGAGATTGCTCGCGGGTACTCGTCACCCGAGGCATACGCCCGCGCGATCTTTCTGCAGACCGACGCTATCTCGCGCTCGAGATTGCGCACGCCTGCCTCTCGTGTGTACTCCTGAATGAGCGCGCGCAAGCAGTCATCGTCGAACGACACACCTGCCTCGGCCAGGCCGTTTTCGCGCAGTTGCTTTGGGCAAAGGAACCGGCTCGCGATCGCGATCTTCTCGGATTCGGTATAGCCTGGAAACGAAATGACCTCCATGCGATCGCGCAGGGCATGCGGGATGGGATCAAGGATGTTGGCTGTCGTGATGAACATGACCTCGCGCAGGTTGAAGGGGATCTCTACGTAATGATCGCTGAACTCGCCGTTCTGCTCGGGGTCGAGGGCTTCGAGCAGAGCGGACGAGGGATCGCCGCGGAAGTCCATCCCGAGCTTATCTATCTCGTCGAGCATGAACACCGGGTTCCGCACTCCAGCCTGCCGAATGCCTTGCATGATTCGTCCGGGCATGGCACCGACGTAGGTGCGTCGGTGACCCCGGATTTCGGCCTCGTCGCGAACGCCTCCCAACGAGACTCTGGCGAACTTTCGCCCGAGCGCCCGCGCGATGGAGCGGCCAATGGAAGTTTTCCCCACTCCCGGCGGACCAACAAAGCATAGGATCGGTCCCTTCATGGTGGGGCCGACCAGCCGACGGACTGCAAGGAACTCGAGGATTCGCTCTTTCGCCTTGGCCAGTCCGTAGTGGTCTTCATCGAGCGCCGCGGACGCGGCGCTGATGTCCAGGCTGTCGTCGGTTGCCTTGGACCACGGCAAGGCAAGGAGCCAGTCGAGGTAGTTGCGAATGACTGCGCCATCGGGGGCGCCGAACGGAGTTCGCTCGAGCCGCTCAATCTCCTTGTCGGCCCGCTCCTCGACTGCAGCCGGCATACCGGCGTCGCGGACGCGCGCGCGGTATTCATCTGCCTCGGTGCCACGTTCGTCGTGTTCCCGAAGCTCCTGATGGATGGCCTTCAACTGCTCTCTGAGAATGGCTTCGCGCTGGTTGTCGCCGATCTCTTTCTCAACCCTCGCGCGTATCCGCTGCTGCACCTCAAGCACTTCGGCTTCGTGCTTCAGTAGGTATCCCAGTTCCTCAAGGCGCTTGCGGACGTCATCGGTCTCCAGGAAGGCCTGCTTGGTCGGTATCGGCACTTCGATCAGGTGGGGGAGGATGGCGAAGGCGAGGCGACCAGGATCCGATGTGTTCAGGACGTTCAGAACCGCCTCGGGGGCAATCTGGCGTCCCGTATGCGCGATGTGCTCGAACTGGGCCTTGACGCCGCGCATCAACGCTTCGGTCTCGACGCCGGCGGCGTCCAGATCATGTCGAATGCGGCCGCGGCCGATGAGCATCAGGTCCCGTGCACTGAACCGCAGGTCCCTGACGCGTGCTGTGCCTTCAGCCGTGATTCGCACCGTGCCGTCGGGCACCCGGAGCACCTGAAGCACGTTGATCAGCGTACCGGCGGTGTAGAGGCCCTCGGGCTCAGGATCTTCATCCTCGATGGATCGCTGGGTGACCAGAATCACCGACCTGTCGCCCGCAAGGGACTCCTCGAGCGCACGTACGGATTTGTCTCGTCCGATCAGGATCGAGAACATCGTGCCAGGATAGTAGACCTGGTCGCGAATCGGGATCACCGGACGCTCGATACGGATATCCGGAACGCGCGTTGATGCTGCGCGCCGACGGGGATGCGAAGGCGTGCCCTCTGTTGGCTGCTGGGCTTTGCGGGGCATCAGCGGGTCCTCGTACCTGTCGCCCGAGCTGTGCGGCTCGGCGTCCGGCAGGTCAGGAGCGGGACGACGAGGCTGCCGCATCGCTCCTGGAGTCGCGCAGCATTACGTGGTCCACAATCCCGTAGTCTTTGGCTTCCTCCGCCGAAAGCCAGTAGTCTCGGTCGCAGTCGCGCCGAACCTGCTCAACATCGCGCCCGGTATGGTGGGCAAGCACTTCCATCAGCATCTGGTGCGCCTTGTTCATCTCCTCGAGGCGAATCTTGGCGTCGGTGACGGTGCCTTCGTAGCCGCCGCTGACCTGATGCAGCATGATGCGGGCGTGCGGAAGAGCGTACCGCTTGCCTGATGAGCCTCCCGCCAGCAGAACCGCCGCCATCGAGGCAGCCATGCCGACACAGATGGTCGCGATATCGCATTTCAGTATCTGCATCGTGTCGTAGATCGCGAGGCCGGCGCTCACGCTGCCGCCCGGGCTGTTGATGTACAGGTCAATGTCAACGCCCGGCTCCTCGCGCTCGAGGAACAGAAGCTCGGCGATGACCAGGTTGGCGAGATGGTCGTCTATCGGCTCGCCGATGAAGATGATGCGATCCTTCAGCAGTCGCGAGTAAAGGTCGTACGCCCGCTCGCCGCGCGCACTCTGCTCGACCACCATGGGTATGACCGCTTGAGGCGGAAGGGGGCTTGTGCGGACCGATCCGGTAGTGTCGCTCATAGGGTATCTCCTCCCGTGTGTTACCTGGCGGTTGGTGAGGCGACAGGCACGTCGGTGATCCTCGCGATCTCCATCAAGCGGGCGCGTACCTGTTCACGCAAGAGGTTGTTGGCAATCCGCGTTCGCTGATCGGATTCGGTGCCCATCAACTGAACGCCTGCGTCATCGGCTCGTGAGCGGAGATCGGCAAGCCCTTTCTCAACCTCAGCCTCGTCCAGTTTGAGTCCTTCCTGACGGCTGAACTCCCTGAGGACAAGACGTGTGCGCACCGATCGCTCGGCATCCTGTTCGACTCGCTGGTAGTGCTCCTCGCGCGACATGTTGGACATCGCCAGGAACTGCTCATAGGAAGTCCTGCTCCTGTCGAGCTCCATGGAGAGCCGTTCCATGTCGGCGCGGATTTCACTCTCCAACATCGCAGGCGGAAACTCGATGGTGGCACGTTCGACGAGGGCAGCAACGATGCGGCCTACGGCCACTTCATCGGCAGCCTCATTCATGCGCTCGACAAGCCTGCGGCGCACCTCCGCCCGCCAGTCGGCGACCGAAGTGAACTCACCCTGAGTGGCCACCCATTCGTCGGTCACTTCGGGAAGCACATACTCATTGATCGAGCCGATCGTGACCGTAAACGTCGCCCTCTTGCCCGCGCGGGACTCGTCGGGGTAGTCGGGCGGGAAGGTGAGCGAGAAGGTGCGGGTCTCGTCGGGAACCTGGCCCGCTACGGCCTCGGCAAAGCCCGGGATGGTCTGATTCAGGCGAACCAGGCTCCGTTGCAGTTTCGATTCCTCCATACCCTCGACCTGGATGCTCATGTCAACGACCAGCACGTCGTCGGGCTGCACACCGCGCCCGGTCGCCATCCGAAGCGCGGCGTTGTCACGGCGAATCGCCTCGATCGTTTGTTCCACGTCCGCGTCGGTAACCTCGGTAACCGGGCGCTCGATCGCGAGGTCCGAATAATCGCCCAGCTTGACGGTGGGCTGTCCGGCGACGGTGACCTGGAAACGCCATGGCTCACCCTCGACGAGATCGCCGGGCTCAAACTGCGGATCGTCGTAGGGGGTGATGTGCTCTTGTTCAAGAGCGTCGGAATAGGCTTTGGCGGCCAGTATCTCCATGACGTGCGTCTGCAATCGCTCGCGATCCACGTAGGGTTCGAGGACCTTCCGCGGCGCGCGGCCTGGCCGGAATCCCGGAACACGAGTGAACTGCGCGAAGTCCTTGTAGGCGCGACCGAAGGCTTTCGACACGGTGGACGCATCCACTTCAATGTCGAGCAGGAACGTACAAGGAGCGGTGACTTTCTTGGTTAGCTGCATCGAAACTCCCGTCAGCGGCTTTGCGACGTGGTGCAAGCCTGCCAGAGGCTGCCTGGCCGCATCGGTCCGCCGTCGCAAAAAAGCGGATACGAGGCGCTTACGCTCTCGCTAGGGAGGCCGACGCCCGCATCCGCGCCCGAAACCCGGACCTGTTTGCTTAACGTTTCAGGATAGCATTCGATGCCGCCGAGTGTCAATGCACGTCCATCCATACACGCACCCAGATAACCGTGGCGATGGATCGCGAACCTGCCGATGCGTAACCCGCCTTCGCGGGATGGCCATGAACCCACGAAGGTGGGTTTCGTGTTGACAGGCAGGTGATTCATCGCCCGTTCTGAACGTGACGGTCTCGGAACCGTTGGTGACGGTCTCGAAGCACCTGGCCACGGTCTCGGATTCGTTCGCGACGGTGCACTCGCCGCAGAGACTCCCCTCTCCCGCGCTCGCTTGCCCATCGCCAGGAACAGACCGGACGTGCGCGGGAGAGGGCAGGGTGAGGGCCACCAATCGGTGATTGAGCCCATTCGGGTCTGATGACTTCTCCAACAGCACCTTACTGCCGGGGCAGTAGAAGACCGTCGTGGTGCCGCCTGCCGTGCGGCTGAAGCGGCGGTCGAGAGACGATTGTGCAGGAGCCCGGACCATGACCGCACCTCCATCGCGGATTCCCACCAGGCGGGTGCTCCCTGCGGCCAAGGTCACTACTCTTCCCATCCCGCGCGTATGTACCGCCAGACCGACACCAGCAGGAATGTGCCGGCGCCTGTGAGCGCAAGCGGCATCATGAAGAGGACGTGGACCGGGTACCGACCGACTCCAGGCGCTTTGGAGAACCAGCGCGGATTGACCAGAACCTCCGCCCCGAGGCCATACTCCCAGGCAAGCCGCACCGCTCGTGCGCCGTCCCATACCCCGGCGACGAAAAGGAGCAACCCGAGCAGAGCCCAGCCGACCACCTGGATGGTCGGCGGGTCCCAGTCGTCAAGCCACGACCTCCGTTCTCCGGTCGCGGCGACCATTCGATCATCAGTCCGGTGGCGGAACAGCACTCAGCGAACCTCGCTTCCAACAGAATCGCAGTCCAGGATGCCGGTGAGGAGCGAGCGAGTCTCCCATCGCGACGCTCGCCCCCGCCCTGTCTGGAGATGGAACTCCATGACTTGGTGACGCATCGCCCACTATGGGGGCTCGCACCGCAGGAACGGTCTCGCCGGATCACCGCCGTCGCGGAGGACCACCCCCCGGATGATCTCCTGAACTTCCTCCGTTCTCGCTGGCTTCTGATCCAGCGGGTAAGCAAACCCCACGGCGAACACGCGTCTCGTGAGACGCACATAGTAGTGAACGCCCTCGTAACGCTCTGGACGACGACGGTTGTCAGCGAAGCGAATCAGGGTCGCCGGACGTCCCGATACCGTGGCGGGGAGCGGAATCACTGGACGCAGTTGCGGGCCCGCATCCCGAAGGACAGCTCTGACGGTACCGTGTATCGCGGCATCAGCAGACACCTCGGCTGGTATCTCGTGCACTCCCACGAAGAACGATAGGCCACCATGGGGTTCCCTGACCACCCAGGTCTGTCTGGATTGTCGCCAGTCGACTTCCCAACTCGCTGGCACTGTCACCTCGTAGGCCTCAGTACCCAGAAGGAGCCTGCCCGGCGCAGACCGCCGGCAACCGGTTACGGTACCCGCACTGGCGGCTACGACAAGAGTGGCTGTGAGTCGCCACCCGGCAGAGCCGCAGCAATGGTCGCGTTGGCGCACTCCCGTTCTACCGTGCGTGGCGTGCATCGGCCCTACCTCATCTTGCCTTCGGGATACCTTGCCCAGACGCTCTCGAAGCTTACGTCGCCCGGCAGATCGAAGTCCTGATCGCCCCCATGCTCCATGACTTCGCGGCACGAGAGACTGAACGCACCGATGGCGTAGAGGCCTTTGCCCAAAGCGTATTCGCCCTCCACAAGAGTATGTCCGGTGCCGACAATCGCCCCGGCAACTCCTCCAATGGCGTCAGCGCCACCGTCGAAGACGATACCGACCCCGAACTCCCCAGGACTCGGCCAGTCGTCGCTCCGGTGTCCGCCTCCAGGCGGAATCCAACCCGGAGGCGGAGTGCGCCACCCCACTGGCCAGATGAGCCTGTGCCCACTCGG
>DYKI01000175.1 GCA_020722705.1 Chthonomonas calidirosea
GAGCCGAGAGGCGAAAGCTGAAAGGCGAAGGCTCCAAACTCTGGGCTCTAAGCTCTGGGCTCTAAGCTCACCGCTTTCCTGGTGGCCATGTCGGCGGGGTTCCACCCGTTCCCATTCCGAACACGGAAGTTAAGACCGCCGGAGCCGAAAATACTTGGGGCACAAGCCTCTGGGAAGATAGGACGCTGCCAGGATACATACAACACCACGGCCCCAACGAGCATTCGCTGGGGCCGTTGTGTTTCCGGGCGCATGACCGGGGAGGATGCCGACGCCTCCGCACCGAAGAGGGCTTGCGCACCAACCAACTCCAACCACGTCGGGGAGGTCGGACCGATGCACCAGTACCCCTTGTCGCTCTCGTTCAAGATGATCGCCATCAGCCCGCAGATACGCGTGACGGACGCGGCGGATCGGCTGGTCATGTACATCAAGCAGAAGGCCTTCAAGCTCCGGGAAGACGTGACGATCTTCTCAGACGAGCAGCAGCAGTTCCCTCTCCTGCACATCAAGGCCGATCGGATCATTGACTTCGCCGCAACGTACACCATCCGCGACACCGCTGAGCGCGTGCTCGGGGCCGTGAAGGGGCAGGGCATGCGGTCCCTCTGGCGCACCAACTTCGCTGTGCTGGATGCCGCGGGCAACGCTATTGGCAACATCGTGGAGGACAACCCCTGGGTCAAGGTCGCCGACGGGCTGGTCAATGAGATTCCGCTGGTTGGCTGGGTGGCCGGTCTATTCATCAACCCGGCCTATACCGCAACACTGCATGGCCGGCCGGCACTCCATCTGGTCAAGAAGCCGTCCATGCTGGAGCGCCATTTCACCATCACCAACTCGGGAGACCTGAGCGAGAGCGACGAACAGCTCCTGCTCGCTTCGGTTGTGATGATGCTCCTTCTGATCCGGGGTCGGGGGTAGGCATTCGCGCAGTAACGCCGGCGCCCGCCACGGGTTATGCGAGGTATCGAGGAGTCCAAGCCAAAGCCATGAACCGGGGTTCCGGCCGAGTAACCTGTCCGCGATGCGGCGCCAACAACTTCGACACCGTGACGGCGTGCTGGAAGTGCAGCGCTCCGCTGACAGGTGCGGCAACGTCGCCCCAACCCGATCGCGCGTCGCCTGCTTCGGCAGGTCAGAGCTTCGGAGGCGTCGGCGGGGCGGCTCAGGCCGCGGGCTTCCGCTCCATTTCAGGCTCCAACGCGGCGAGTGAACGAGCAGCGTTGTGGCTGGGGCTGCTCTTCCCCTACTTCGGGCTTCCCGTCGGGCTCGTGTTCATGATGCTTGACGACGACAGAAAGCAGCAGCTCGGCCGGATTTGCATCCTGTGGAGCTGCCTCTCCATGCTTGTGCACGTGGCTTTCCTTGCCGCCGCCGCGCTCGGCATGCGGGAGCTGCTGTTTGCGGCGCTGCAGGGCGTTCGCGGCGCGGCGTCACGCGGCAGCGGCATTGAGGGGTTCTGACCGCTCGGAGCTACAGGTAATCGCCGCCAGGCTCGAACATACGTCCGCACCTAGGGCAGACAGTCTCTTCTTTGCCCGCGATGGTATGGCACTTGGGGCATCGGTGCAGTTTCACCGGGAAGCGTCCGCACTGGGCGCACTTCTTCATGTCGGGGAATACCAACGCGCCGCAATGGTCGCAGGCTGCGGGCTCGTCGGGACGTTTCATCGGTCATGCCCCGCTATCCGGCGTCGAGCCTGCGCATGAGCAGGCCGCTCCACAGCTTCGGCTCGAAGTATGTGGACTTGGGCGGCATACGGTCGCCGGCCGAGGTCACCTGCCGAAGATCGTCAGCCGTCGGGAAACCCACGATGAAGGCCAGTGAAACGTGGCCGACGCGAGCTCTCACCTGGGCCTCGGCCGGAAACCGCGTGTACGATATCTCAGCGGATGGGTCCATCGCGAGGGCTCGGTCCAGTACAAGCGTCTGGAGAATGGCCACATCGAGGGCTCGCCACGCCGGGCTGCGCTCGGGTGCGGCAGCCTCCATGATGGCGGGATCCCGCAGCTTCATGGAGCGGAGCGATCGGCCCGAGGCCATGATGAACCCACCGTCGGCGCTCCGCATGCCGTTGAGGCGATCCGGCAGCCGATCATCGTCGGCTGCATCCTCGATGACGAACAGACCGGCCAACTCTTCCATCAGCCGATCGGCTGCCTCGCGGGCCAGACCGCTGACCATCCTGTGTGTCGGCAGCACCACCAGTCCCGGATCCTCGAACGGGATCAGGGCGATCAGGATGCGGTCGGCGTCAGGGTGTTCGCGACTGTAGTTCAACGCGGTCTCATAGCGATGATGGCCATCGGCGATCCAGATGCGCCGTTCCGCCAGAGCCGCCTGCACTCCGGCCACGGTTGCGCCATCGCTGACCGCCCAGACCTCATGCACATCGCCGTCCACATCGGCTCGGAGCATGGGGCTCAGACCACGCGTCCGTTCGATCAGGGGGGCGATGATCTGCAGTCCGGGATCCTCATAAAGGCCCATGATGGGTTCCGTATTGGCCGCGGTGGCGCGCATGAGGGCCAGCCGGTCGGCCTTGGCCGCGGGCTTGGTGTACTCATGCGGGAGCACGATGCCTGCCTCGTATGGGACAAGCTTCAGGGCGCAGAGGAACGCGGTCCGCTCGCAGCGCTGACCGGTGACGGGTGAACGGAACGTCTGCCGGTAGACATAGAGCGAGGGCTCGGGGTCCTCCACGAGGATGCCGTCGTTCAACCAGGTCCGCAAGTGATGGGCAGCGCTGCTGTGCGAGGCGGTCTCTGAGGCGTCGGCAGCATCGCGATTGAGGATCACCCGAACGACGTTGAACGGGTGCCGGTCGTAGAGCGCTGCCTGTTCCGTTGGTGAGATCACGTCGTACGGAGGCGCGACCAGCAGTCCGAGACTGCCGGCCAGTTCGGGGCTGTAGTGGACTCCGGCGAACGCCGCAATGTCGGCCATGGGGCTCCTCTGATGAAGGCGCGTGAGACAGAGATCAATGATATCGTACCCGACGCCATTCGTGCGGGTACCATCGTCGGGATTCCGGCGGTGCTGAACCGGGAACCGGGCTGTCCCAGGTTGTCCTGCGATCGAAGCCGCTGCTGCTGGGGGAGGGCCGTTGGGCGCTGCGGTTGGACCCGCGCCTGTCAAGGGCGCCAGCGCGCGGTCCGGCGACTGCTCAGCCCGGGTTGGAGCACAGGAGGGCGCAACCATGCGAGAGCATGCGATCATAGCAGTCACATCGAGGGGCAAGGCGGAGCTGCTGCCCGCACAGCCTCCTGCGGAGCCGCTGGGACCGGACGAGGTGTATGGGCGGACGCTGTTCAGCCTCGTCAGCGCCGGCACCGAGCTGAACTATAACTACCTCGGGGCGTCGTTCCCGACGCATCCGGGCTACGCGGCGGTGTTCCGGATCGAGGCGGTCGGTTCAGGTGTGAAAGACCTGGAAGTCGGCTCGATTGCATTCTGTCTCGGGCCACACAGGAGCTTTCAGCGCACCGAACGGCGGCTGGCAGTTCCTGTGCCCGACGGGCTGGACCCTGCGCAAGCGACGTTTGGGCGGCTCATGTGCGTGACGATGAGCGCCTTGACCACCACGGGCGCCAGACCTCCGCAAGTCGTGCTCGTGACGGGGTTGGGTCCCGTTGGGCTGCTGGGGGCGCTCATCTTCGCTTCATGCGGATATCGTGTGGTCGCGTGCGATCCGGTCGAGACACGTCAAGCAGCCGCTCGGCAGGCGGGGCTGGCGGATGTGCGTTCGGCCATACCTCTCGATGACCCGGCCGTCGCAGGCAGGGCGGCTCTCGTGATCGAGTGCTCGGGTCACGAGCAGGCCGCGCTGGACGGTTGTCGCGCAGTGCGCAAAGGCGGTGAGGTGGTCCTGGTCGGGGTTCCCTGGCTCCGCCGAACGGATGGCACGGCCCATGAGCTGCTCCATGCTGTGTTCCACCATTATGCTGTACTGCGCAGCGGATGGGAGTGGGAGGTGCCGCTCCACGAGACGGATTTCGTGCCGAACAGCATCTACGGCAACATCGCGGGCGCCATGAAATGGCTGGTCGAAGGTCGGGTGCGGGTTGACGGCCTGTACGCTCTTGTCGAGCCGGCGGAGTGCGATCGGGTCTACAGGCAGCTTCTCGAGCAGTCCTTGCCGAAGTTGGCGGCCGTTTTCAGATGGTGACAGGCGGCTCTGCTCCAGCCTGAGGTCATCGGTCGGAGCGCTCGGGCTTATGCCATAATCCGGCGAGAGAGCGACGGCGCTCCGCCGCTCACCCGCTCGTTGGCGTTCCCGGTCAGGAGGCGGCATCGCACCGGCGCCGATCCGGACCGCAGTGCGAGGTGCTCCGCCTGACGAGGGAACCGCGAAGGAGAAAGCAATGGACGACGGCTTCCGGCTTCCGGAGGATCCCGACTATACGTTGCGAGACAGTGCACTCGATTCGGTCCGCTTTGCCCACCGTTGCTTGGAGCCGCACGACGGATACCGGTGGAGGGCCATCAGCACCTTCGTTGACACGGAGGCGCGCGTACAGACATGGCATGACTTCGGGCAGCTCGAAGGCCCCGGGTGGGCGGCCAACGCGCTGGGGGGCGCCTACCAGCTTCATGCATGGGGGGCATTCGACAACTGTCACCTTCTTCAGCATGTTGCCCTCGGGCTGATGGACCATGTGATCGAAGACGGATTCGTCCAGGGCGACGGATTCGTATGGGGTTACCGGAATACGGCCTCGAACGAACGCTGCCTCAACTTCAAGCACAACAACGATTGGTTCTGCCCCGGCGCCATGGCTCGCATCGGCCTGCAGATGCTGTGGTCGGCCGACGCGGTCGGGCCGGACAATGCCCGCTACGGAACCCTGCGGGATATGGCGGTCCGAACGGCCGAATGGCTGGTACGACATGTCGCCGAAGCCGACGGATGGTATCCAAGGCGCTGTCGGCCCGATGGAGCGATGTACAGCCGCAGCGCAGAGGGCGGAGACGAGCCGCTTGCTGCGGCCAGCGGCGATGGCTACCATATCCCCTGGCTGCTGCTCGAACTCCACAGTCGCGGATTGCCGGCGGATCTCGAGCACGTGCGGGCACGCCTCGATGCGGCCATCGCTCGCGGGGGCATCTACGGCAGCGTCAACCATGACACGTACGATGCCGACGAGAACGTCGCTCATGCGCTGGCGTTCCGTACGCTGCTGCGGGCTTCAAGGGAGCTGCGCGTCGAGCGCTACCGAGCGTTCGCGTACGACGATGCTCTTGCCGGCCTCGATCGGTTCAAGATGACCGAAGACCGCAACGGCGCAGCAACCAGGGGCCTGCTCTATATGGAGGACAGTTGGGATACGGCCTACCTCTGGGAAAACGCCGAGATCGCGCTGGCTTACATCGAGGCATTCACCGACAGACAGGAAAAGCGCTTCCTTTGCTGGGCGATCACCATCCTGCGCGCCATCGCGAAGCATCACTACGACCACCTCGGGTTCCTGACCGAGGGCGTAGACTGGAACAACCACGTTGGCAGCCGGCACCACATCGGCGAAGCTGAATACGGGGCGATCAAGTACACCGAACCTCTGCTCAACAATCTCCACCACATCGAGGCCGTCATGCGGGTCCTGCGGCTGGTCGAGGCGGGGAGTTGAGATAACTTCCAGGCGCTGCCATTCGTCCATCCCCTCCCTTGCCCTCCCCCGTCAAGGGCCATCCGCTGAGATGCCCGGCGGGGCTCTGCCCGATACGGCTCGGCGGCGCGTCGTTGTGCGCGCCCCCGGGGCGGGCGGGGGCAAGGAGGGGCGTCGCCATTCATCCCTCACCCAACCTCTCCCGCGCGCGGCACGTGGTGGACGACCGGGGTTTATCATGCGCGGGAGAGGAGACTCTCGGCTCGGCGGGAGCCTCGCCCTGCCAGGCGGGGCTGTACCCGATACGGCTCGGCGGCGATCCGTCGTTACCCCTGCCCCCTTGGGCGGGCGGGGGCAAGGGGGAGGGGGTCGTCTCGCATAGCCCTCACCCAACCTCTCCCGCGCACGGCACGTGGTGGACGACCGGGGTTTATCATGCGCGGGAGAGG
>DYKI01000176.1 GCA_020722705.1 Chthonomonas calidirosea
CCGCTATGCGCGGGAGAGGGGAGTCTGCGCGCGCGGTGGTCCTGGCTTTGGGCCTGCTCGTCTGGGCGATGGCCATACACAATCGCCCATTCCTGAAGGAGGCTCTTCTGCTCGTCCGCTTTCAAGAGGCAACACTGAACGCCGAACGGGTGCGGACTGGCCTGGCTTTGCGGGAGCTCACCAAACCCACGGCCACCGTGGCGGTGGTCGGGGCAGGGGCGATACCGTTCTACTCCGATCGGCGGGGCATAGACATGCTCGGAAAGTGCGACCCGTACATCGCGCGCCTGAAGCCGGACCTCACGGGCAGTGCATCGTGGTACGGCATGGTCACGATGCCAGGGCACAACAAGTACGACTTGCAGCGCTCGATCGTCCAGACGCTGCCAACCTGTGTCGAGACACCGCGCTGGGGGCGCGACGACCTGAGCGGCTTTGTAAGGGCCAACTACGTGTCGGTGTCGTACAAAGGCGTGAAGCTCCGGCTTTTGCGTGGCAGCTCGGACGTGCTGTGGGAGCGCTTGACCTCGCATCCTGTCGAACAGGACGTTGCGGGGCCGGTCGGCGCCTCTACGGAGGCCGATCTCGACGGAGACGGTCGCAATGAGACCGTCAAGCTTGATGCGTCAGCCGAGGAATGCCTGACCGTCAGCCGCGGAGGGACCCCGGTTGCCTCGGGCGTTCCAGCACGCTGGCGACCGTGGAAGCTGGTCCTGGCCGATGCCGATGGCGACGGTCGCCTCGACATCGCTGTGGGCGTCCACAAGGGAACGCGCTATATCCCCCAGCCGCACAACTGCCTGTTCATCTTCACATTCGATGGCCGTGACCTCGTCCCGCTCTGGCTTGGGTCGGCGCTGAGCCGGCCATTCACAGACTTCACTTTCGTGCCGAGCGGTCAAACCGGCGCATCGAGTCTGTATGCCATTGAGGAGACAGCGCGGCGACTGCGCTGCGTCTCCGAGTATCGCTGGAACGGCTTCGGGTTCACCCTTGCCGTGCGCCACGGACCGTGGCGCATGGTGCGGATCGTGAGGGCAATCCCCGACGGCCTGGAGGTAAATGCCGACGGCGCGCGCATGACGATTGGGCGCCATCCGCGGTAGCATATCCTGTAAGATGGCTCGCGATGGGCCGATGACAGGAGGGACGGAATGCGGTACGTCTTGATCGTGGCCTTGTTCGCAGTCATGCTGGGGTGCTCGCGGCCCGAAGCGCCTCCGAGCGATAAACCGACTGCGCCGCAAAGCGCTGTCGTGCCCCCGCCAAAGCCTGGTCCGGATCAGGCGCCCGAGCCGGAGGAAGCCGGATGGCCGGAAACAACCTCCCATAGGCCCGGAAAGCTGAAGCCCTACACCGTATCCCGCAGCCTCGCGGAGGTTTCGAACCTGGCGGCTTTCGAGAAGGTGCTCCACCTGACCGACAATCAGAAGGCGATGCTTGCCGCCCAGTTGTTTGCGGCCTCGGAAACCGACTATGAGCAGCTCTTCTGGGTCTACGAGAACAACGAGTACCACAACCTGCCTTCGTTCGTGACGACCGACGTTGTTCTGCACCTGTACCACTGCTTTTTCGACTACGCTCTGCGCACGGTGGAGGCCGAGACGCTGTCGCCCATCCTGGAGGGCGTAACATCGGCCATGCTGCGGGCCTCGGTCGAGGATTGGCGCAGCGCCAAGAAGCCCGCTGTCCGAGAGGCATCGCTCAGGAACGTGGCCTACTTCGGTGTGGCAGCGCGTCAGCTCGGGCTGAGAGTACCGATCCCGCGGGCAGCCGAGCCGCTCATCCGCAGAGACCTTGCGCTGATCGGAGCGCACGCCGGTTTCGGGCTGGGCGGGTGTTTCCCATACAAGATAGACTACTCGCAGTTCGTGCCCAGGGGGCACTATACGCGGAGCCCGAAACTGCGCCGGTACTTCATGGCGATGATGTGGTACGGCCTGACGCCATTCGCGACGCGAATGGGCGACGGCTCCCCTGCCGACGGCCCGACCCTTCAAGGCCTGCTGCTCGCTCGCAATCTCAGGGGCAAGGGACTGCTGGAAGACTGGGGCGCCCTGTACGAGCCGACCACGTTCTTCGTTGGAAAGGCCGACGATCACATCCCGGCCCAGTGGCTCTCGGTGTCGGATCGGATACTGGGAAGGACCTTGCCGGCAGATGGGTGCGCCGACCCGACGAAGCTGCGCCAGTTCCGGGAGGCCGTCGAACAGCTTCCTGGCGCGAGCATCCAGGCGGAGATGGTCCTCGACAAGGGCATGCCCGGACCCAAACACCAGTTGCGGTTCATGGGGCAGCGGTATTTGCCCGACAGTGAGGCACTTCAGAAGCTGTCGAAGCCGCTCGTCCGTCCGTTTCCCTCGGGACTGGACGTTATGGCAGTCCTCGGCTCTCGGAGGGCTGCCCGACACCTCGATGGTCACCTGGACGTCTTCAATCCGAAGGGCTGGCGCGATTACAGGCCCGAGCGCGTCAAGCTCCGCAAGCGATTCGAGGCCGAGAAACCTGCCAGATGGACCTCCAACCTCTACTGGTCGTGGCTCAATGCCCTCCGTTCGCTGAACGACCCCATACCCGACGGCTATCCGTCCTTCATGCGCACAGATGGCTGGCAGGACAAGTCGCTGGCTGCGTCCCTGGCTTCGTGGGCCGAGCTGCGCCATGACACGATCCTCTACGGCAAGCAGTCGGCGGTCGAATGCGGCGATGGCGAGGATCGGCCGACGCCGACCGGCTACGTCGAGCCCAACGTGCCGTTGTATTCACGGCTTCTCGATCTCGTACGGAGTTCCCAGCATGCGCTTGAGGCACGGGGGCTGCTGCCCGACACGCTCAAGTCGAGTATCGAGGAGTTCGAGGGCCTGCTGGCGTTCCTGAAGAAGTGCTCCGAGAAGGAGTTGGCCGGCGTCAAGCTGACGGAGGAGGAGTACGCTGAGATCCGTTATATCGGCGGCAAGATCGAGTACCTCACGCGGGCTACGATGGAGGGCAGACCGCAGTACTGGGAACTCGTTGACAAGGGCGACCGCGATATGGCCGTCATTGCCGACGTTCACACTGCGCCTCCGAGCGTCCTGCAAGTCGGTGTCGGGCGAGCCGCAGAGGTGTTCGTGATCGTGCCCATCGGCAAGAAGCTTGTGTTGACGCGCGGTGCCATCATGACCTACCATGAGTTCCAGCATCCCATCGAGGATCGGTTGACCGACGCGAAGTGGCGAGCGATGTTGAAGGCAGGGGAAGCGCCCGATCCGCCGTTCTGGGTTCGCTCATTCCTGCTGCCTCCGCACGGCGAAGCCAGGAACCGCAAGCAGAAGCAATCCTACTCGAGCGGATGTTGATGGACCGAGCGATCCCCGCGGCTGAGCGCGAACCGCATCGAACCCCCGGGGCGAGCCGGATGGAAGGCATGTTGGTTGACCTGAACTCGCTGGACGCCGACGGCGCGACGCTCCCTCTCGACGTGATCATCGTGGCCGACTGCGTTGCGGCAATGAACTCCCTGCCGGAGGCTTCAGTTGACCTGATCTTCGCCGATCCGCCCTACAACCTTCAGCTTCGTCAGGAGCTGTGGAGGCCGGACCACTCGCGTGTTGATGCGGTCAACGACGCTTGGGACCAGATCGGCGGGTTCGCCGAGTACGACGCCTTCTCCCAGGCGTGGCTCACCGCATGCCGAAGGGTCCTGAAGCCGGACGGCAGCATCTGGGTAATCGGGACGTACCATAACATCCATCGCCTGGGGCGGATCATGCAAGACCTTGGCTGCTGGATACTGAACGACGTGGTATGGGTCAAGACCAACCCGATGCCGAACTTCCGAGGCGTCCGCCTCACCAACGCGCACGAGACCCTCATCTGGGCCGCCCGGTCCGAGCGATCGCGCCACACGTTCAACCATCACGCCGCAAAAGCCTACAACGGAGGCAAGCAGTTGAGGAGCGACTGGACGCTCCCGCTGTGCAGCAGATCTGAGCGACTTAAGTCCAACGGGCGCAAGCTCCATTCCACCCAGAAACCCGAGGCGCTGCTCGAACGCGTGTTGACGATATCGAGCCGACCGGGCGACGTTGTGCTCGACCCGTTCTTCGGAACCGGCACGACCGGTGCGGTTGCCAGGAGGCTCCATCGCCGGTGGATCGGCATCGAACAGGATCCACGTTACGCCGAGGCAGCGCGACGCAGGATCGAGGCAGTCACACCCGACCCTGCGGCAGCGACATCTCTGCCCGAGGACGACCGTCGTCGCACTGCTGTGAGGACTCCATTTGTGGCCCTGCTCCAGCGGGGGCTCTTGCGCCCCGGTCAGCGCCTCTGCTTCAGACGGGACCTCAGCAAGACAGCCGTGATCGAATCCGATGGACGGCTCAGGTTCGGCTCCATCGTCGGCAGCATCCACAAGATCGGAACGGCCCTCTCCAATGGCGCGCCCTGCAACGGTTGGGCACACTGGTACTACGACGCCCCCGACGGCTCCCTGCAGTGCATTGATCGGTTGCGTCAGGCGGTTCGAGCTGAGAGCTGAGGGCTGAGGGCTGAGGGCTGAGAGCGGGACGCGAGCGTATGCCCAGGATTCGGCAGGAGGTGACACGTGTGAGCATCACGGGTCCTACCGTCGCGAGGAGAGCCTGTCAGCCGGCGATGCGGCGCTTGCTCGGGCAGGCCGACCTTGCGCAGGAATCTGTTCAGGACCTGCCGAATCGGAGCATCATCACCCCTCTGCAGCGGAGGCTATCATGAAACTGATCATCAAGGCAGGCGTTCGTGCGCGCCGCCATTGCCCCATTGTCATGCCGTGTCCATCGGGACCCACGCCGAGCGGCCTCGTCGCGGGCGAGGAGATTGTGCCGCTCCAGCACGAAGGAGACACGCTTGCCGCGATTGTGCCGTCCGTCGAGGCCGGATCGGAGCGGCGCTATGTCTCGGCCGAAGTTCACCATGTCGGCGGCGTTGCGCTCTCCGATGATGGGGCGGCCATCTCGGTCGAGCTCGATGGCGAGCTTTTCACCCGCTATCAGTATGGCGGGGTCCCGGCAAGGCCCTATTTCTGGCCCGTTCTGGCTCCTGGAGGCGTGCCTGTCACTCGTGCATGGCCGATGCAGGATGTGGCCGACGAAACACGAGATCATAAGCACCACCGATCCATGTATTTCGCCTTTGGAGAGGTGAACGGGGTAGACAACTGGAGCGAAGAGCCGGGCCACGGCCATACCGTGCATCGCTCTGTGGACGAAATCGTTGGAGGGCCGGTGTTCGGGCGGTTCCGAACAACAAGCGACTGGACCGATGCGGCAGGCAATGCCCTGCTGACCCAGAAAGTGAGCGTAACGTTCTGGGCGGCACGCGCCAATGCGCCGCGCATCGTGGACGTTGACCTCAGGCTCAGTCCGACCGGCGGTGACGTCGTGTTCGGTGACACCAAGGAAGGGGGCCTCCTGACGGTCCGTGTTGCGACGCCGATGGATGTGCCGAACGGGGGGCGGATCGAGAACGCCTACGGGGGCATCAACGAACCGGAGACGTGGGGTTATGCCGCTCACTGGTGCGACTATTCGGGGGTTGTCAATGGCCAGAGGGTGGGGATCGCCGTGATGGATCATCCGCTGAGCTTCCGCTATCCGACCTACTGGCATGTGCGCGACTATGGCCTGATGGGCGCGAACCCGTTTGCCCTGCGCGCCTACACCGGGGGCGTGAAAGATGGCACGTATACGCTGAGAAGCGGCGAGACGATGCGGTTCGTCTACCGGGTCATCGTCCACACCGGCAACGCCACGGATGCGTCCATCCGGGACCATTACCTGAGCTTCGTTAATCCTCCGGCGGTCGAATGGACTTCCTAGCTTCGGCACAAGGTCGTGTGCGCTCGGCACTCAACGTTATGCGGCTCGGCGGTAGCCGTTACCCCCGCACTCGCCAGCGGGCGGGGGCAAGGGGGAAAGTGTGTCGCCATTCATCCCTCACCCAGCCTCTCCCACGCGCGGCACGTGGTGGACGACCGGGGTTTATCATGCGCGGGAGAGGAGACATTCGGCTCGGCAGGAGCC
>DYKI01000001.1 GCA_020722705.1 Chthonomonas calidirosea
GGCGGGAGCCTCGCCCTCCCGATGTCCGGCGGCTCGGCAGGAGCCTCGCCCTCCCAAGGCTCGTCGCAGTAGCCGTCAGGTGAGTCTGCCGCGAGCGGCGACCGGCCAGGTGTCTACCTGCGATTCGCCTTCAAGGATGTGCAGACGATCGTGGCAGTTCACACAGGTGCACGCATGGGCGGGGACGATGCGAACACGGTCGCCGATCCTCAAGCAGCCTGGGCATTGCGACAGGTCCAGATGGCCATGTTCTTCGCTGCACCAGTCTACGACGATGCTGCTCTCACCCAGCATGAAGCCGTAGTTGCCATGCGAGTCACGGTCGCCGGAGAGCGCCTTCGATCCGGCGTCTACGAAGGCCTCTCCCTCGCTCGGCGTTGCGATCACCGTGGCCGTCACCGTCAAGGCGCATGCGGCAGGTGATGCGCCAAGCCGGACCTGCGTGCCATCGTGGAAGACGTAGTTGCCAGGTCGCAGTTCGGTGACCGTCGGCATCGAGGCCATGTATCTGGCGCCTGGCGTCGAGCCGACACTGACAGCTTGGACTCCACACGCGGCCGCATACTCCGCCATCGTGTCTGCTGCCAAGCGGCATGCCTCCTCGATGCGGTCAGGGGCGGCCTTGTAGACGTGGCCTTCGTGCGTGTAGACGCCGCGGATATCCAGCCCCGGAAGCGCTCTGCAGCGCCGCGCAAGACACTCCGCATCCGAGATGCTTCGCACGCCGGTTCGGTGGTGTCCCGTATCCACCTCGATGTAGACCCCGATGGGACGACGCGCCTGTCGCGCGCAACGAGCCAGCCCGTCAAGCACCTCGTTGCTGTCCAAACCCACCGTGATGTCCGCCCTACCGGCGAGGTTTGCCAATCGGGCCAGTTTGTCTGCTCCGACGATCAGGTTCGCGATCAGGATGTCGTCGAAGCCTGCCTCAGCAAAGACCTCTGCTTCGCCAAGCTTGGCAACCGTGATGCCTCGGGCGCCGAGCTCGCGCTGCATTCTGGCGATCTCGACGCACTTGTGGGTCTTTGCGTGCGGGCGCAGGGCCTTGCCGTTCAGTGATGCCACTGAAGCCATCTCGCGCAGATTGTTCTGCAGCGCATCGTGGTCAACGACCGCACAGGGCGTCGGAAGCGCATGCCACGTCATTGCCAGAGCCTCGCTGCGAGGAACGCGAACTGAACGAGAATGATCTTGGCGATGATGGCGACGGGGTAGATGCTGGCGAACGCAAGCGGGGCGGCATCCGATTGGGCCAGGGCTGTTGCAGCGTTCAGAGCCGGCGGGTTCGTCATGGTGCCGCTCAGTGTTCCGGCGCCGGCGAGAACGTTCCACTTCAGAACGCGCTGGGTGATGATCAGGCTGACGAGTGCTGCCACGCATGTGATGACAGCCCCGGCAAGGAGGGCCTGCGCTCCTGCGATCCGGAGTACACCCATGAACTGGTGCCCTGCCTCAAGGCCTGCTCCCGCGAGGAACACCACCAGACCCAGTTCCCGAGCGAAGAGGATTACTGGCTCGGGTACGAATATCCTGAAGGGTCCCACGTGGCGTGCGTGACCGATCATCAGGCCAACAATGAAGGCGCCGCCTCCGAGCCCGAGCTTGCCGTGCACGCCTCCGAAGAGGGGAATGGGAATCATCCCCAGGATGGCGCCCAAACACACTCCGACGGCAAACGAGAGAAGGCTGGTCTCGGAGAGCCGCCGCTGTTCGGAGCCTACATGCTCAGCGAACCGGCCCACTACCTGCGGATTGCCCACCAGTCGCAGAGCATCGCCTGGCTCAAGGACAAGCGCCGGATCAGGCAGAAGCTCGACCCCCTGGCGGCGAACTCTGGTCACGATCACATCGGCGAACGCGCCTGTGAGTATCTGTCCCAACTGCTTGTCCACAACTGCGGGCGATGATACGACCGCCACTTCACTGGTGACACGACCGGCAGTGTCGTCCATGGAGACGTCATCGGCAGGCCGACCGAGGATGCTCTGGAGCTTGGTCAGGTCCACTTCAGGTCCCACGGCGAGGACGGCATCGTGAAGCTGCAGCGTCATTTCGGGAAGCGCAGGGTAGACAACGCCTTCGCGTTTGATGCGAGATATCGTGGCTCGTGTCAGTCCCTGACGATGAAAGTCCGCCACCGTTGTCCCTGCGATGTTCGGATTGGTCAGCCGGAAACAGCGCGTGCCGATCGCGGGCTGCCGTTCGGTTGCCTCCTGTGCAGCCTGGTGTGCGGCTTCTTCGGGTGATTGGCGCTTCAGCCGCGGCAGAATCTGGACCAGAACCACAATGAGTATGGCGCTGAACGGGTAGGCGAGGCCGTGACCAACCGATACCTCAGTTGCCGTTGACGGCGCCAGTCTCTGGACAACATCTCGGCCTGCCGCAAGCGCAGGTGTATTGGTGAGCGCGCCGGTGAACAGGCCGGTCGTCAGCGCCGGACTGAGCTGAAGCACGTGGCCGAGAGCCACTGCGGTCGCCGCGGCCGCCCCAATGGAGCCGAGACCGATCAACAGGTATGCCTTCAGCCTGCTGCGGAACATCGGCACGAAGCGTGGCCCGGCGTACAGGCCTACGGCATACACAAACAAGAGGAGGCCGAGCTCGGTCAATGTGGGCGGCATGGTCAGTACCGCTGGATGCGCCGCAATGTCACTCTCGGGAAGAGATCGGCGAAGATGTCCGATGATCAGGCCTGCGAAAAGCACGCCGGCCGAGCCGAGGCTGATGCGGCGTACCTGCAGGCTTCCGAGCCACAGCCCGAAAGCAATGACGACGAAGAGCGTGACGAATGGCTGCGATAGTATGTCGTATAGGCCAGGCAAGTTGCTGCTTCCCGCCGAGTATACACCACAACCCCGGGCCTAACGTTCGATCCTCAGAGCATACACGTTTGCGTCCTTCAAGTGAAACCGAATCCGGGCCGGAGCAGGTCCGGCCTCCGAGAGTCGTTTGCCATTCCAACGCACGACCGCGTCCAGCTCGTCGCCGAAAAGCGGCTGGAAGTCCGACGCGGCAAAGCCGGGAATCGGCGCGCCATCCGGGGCAAGGAGTTCGACAGTAACCGAGCCTGCCGCCGATGTGGCGTAGTTGAGGTGCAGCTCCTTGCCGGTCCTGGCCAGGACTTTGGTGGTCGCGGTGCCCCCGTGCGCTCCCGCATAGATGCCGGCAAACCGGTTTCTGGGAACGGTCACTCGACGGAGGCGGCAGTCAGGCCAATCGTAGTGCTCGCTGACATACAGGGAGAACTCGTCTCCGGTCTCGATGATGCCCCATGCGGGCATGTTGCTGCGCTGGGTCCAGTTGCGCTGATCCAAGCCGGGCCGCAGCCACGCTTCGAGGAAGGTTCGGTCCCACGTGACCCCGTCGCGGCTGGCCATGAACACGGCGTCCGATACGCCCGGTTGGCGATAGCCCGCCAGCTTGGTGCGGCTGGGTACGAAGCGCTTCGGAAACGATAGGAGGATATGCTCTGCGCCGGGATGAGGGACGGTCGCGTTCGTGTAGAAGTGCTCCATCGGGACGGCCTCGCCGTACTGGTGCATCACCGGGTCGGTCCAGTGGACGAAGTCCTTCGACGTTGCGCTCTGGATGGCTCGAACGCCGGCGTATCCGCCGCCCGTCCAGGCGCGCGAGAAGCAACGGTACACACCGGCTGCTCCGTCCCAGAACGCAACGTTGAGGGAGTCGAAGGCCCCCTTCGTCATCACCGGAGCGTCCTGCATTTTCGTCCAGCGGATGCCGTCCGGCGATGCGAAAGCATAGAGGCGGCTCTCGATGCCCGCCACCGCCTTGTAGCGCTGTTCGCCGGCACAGCCGGGCCGAGTGTCGAGCATCGGCGCGAAGTTGTGAGCTTCGACACCGCGATAGACGATGTTGTTGTCTCGAGATCCTTGGAACTCGTAAAGCTTCAGAGAGGGTCGTGTGAAGTGGATGCCATCGGCGCTTTCGGCGCAGCATGTCACTTGCTCTTCGGCGTTGTCGGAGGGACAATAGCCTCGATAGTACATGCGCACTTTGTCGCCATCACGGAACACCGTGAAATAGGCGCTGGCAGGTCCCTCCCAGGGTCGGTCCAGTGTCAATACGACTTCTCGACGCTGCGGCTCTGTGAGACGCATCTCCGTACCGGCAAGCTCATCAACAACGTAGCGGTCAACGAACGGCTCCCATCGGTCACCAAGCTCAACATTCCGAAGGCCGACCGATGAAGGCTGAAGGGCGCAGTAACCGAGCACCAGGCCCATCACGACAGGCAGCAACACGCGTTCCATGATGTTTCTCTCCTCCAGCGGACTCCGTTACTGCCGCGGCGAGGATGCTTGCAGCATCCATTCCTCGGACATCTCGACGTGCTTGATGCTCTTGCCTTCTCCCCCGAGCGCCGCACGATCCTTCGCATTCGGGGTGTAGGTATAGGTGACGTGGATGCGACCGTCCCGCGTCTGAATGATGCTCGGATAGGAGTAGGAACCAGCATCGGGCCCTGGAGAATCGTGATCGAGATGCAGTTTTCTGCGCCAGGTGCGCCCCTCGTCCTCAGATATGGTCATGGCGAGGCTATGCCGGCCTTCCTCGGTGTCGTTGTTGATCAGAACCCATCGGCCCGACTTCAGCACGACCACATCAACGCCCGCACCCGGATCGGGCAGATCGGTGTCACGAGGCTCGGTCCACGTTTGGCCGCGATCTCTCGACTCCGAGATCATCACCCGCTGGGGCGGCGGGCCATTGTCGCGCATGTAGGCCAAGAGCGTCCCATCCTTGCGGACAGCGATGGCCGGCTGGACATTGCCGGGTCCGACGATGGGTGTGCTTACCGACCAGGTCACGCCCCCATCGTCGCTGTAGGCGATCAGCGAGAAGTCGAAGAGATCCGAGTAGAGCGGCAGCAATATGCGGCCGTCCGCGAGTGTCACCGGATGTGGCCGTGGCATCCAGCCAAGACGCATGCTCAGCTTGTCGGACGCAGCCTTGGTGCGGCTTGTGAGGTATTCCGCCAGCTTCTCCCCGCTTTCGAGTGACGCGGCTGCTGCGTAGGGTCTCCAGAGTCGGGCCAGATCACGCTCGACCCTGGCTGTGAACTCATCGCCCGGTTTCAGGAGGACAACGCCGCCTCCCGTCCACCGGGGCGCTCCCGCTCTCCTCTGATAGTCGGAACTCACGGCATACCGGAGCAACGCGCTTTCCCACCTGTTGTTCAGAATCACCGGCCAGAACAGCCAGAGCTGCGCCTTTGCGTCCACGAGCATGCACGGATTGCAGTCGGGAAAGCCCGGCGTGTCGGCCAGAATGAACTCGGTTGACCATTTGTCGGCTCCCTTACGGAGACGCGCCCCAAGGATCGCCACATCATCGGCGGTTCGCTCACCCGAGCCTCGATACCAGCAGACGAGCAAGTCGCCGTTGGGGCACTCTACGACGCAGCTCGCATGGTTGTGTTTCGCGTTGAGCGGGAAGACGAGCCGCGCAAGGTTCGGGGGCCGATCGGCGGCCAGACCGCCCATGGCGGCCAGTGTTAAGAGAAAGGCCATGATGGTAAAGCTCCTTGATGTGGCAGCCATCCTCGCCAATGGACTTACGCCGTTGCCATGGTACTTCGCCGGTCGCGCAGGGAATCCCGCCTCGGTCGAGTAACTATTGAAGACTCAAGAGGAAGGAACCCGCACATGTCCGGTACGAGGGCTTTACTCGGAACCGTCGTCATCTGCATTTCCGTTGCCGGCTGCCTTGGCGTCTCCGCTCAGGCGGAGAGGCTTGTTCGCTTCGTCAACGCGCCGGCCGAGGCCGACCGTTCGCGTTTGCCTGTATTCCGTTCATCCAATGCGCGGTTGGACGCCTTCCTGAACTCCTACTTCATTCGCCATCTTACCATTGACCCCGATGGTGTCCACTGGGGGACGGGACCGATGCTCGGCGCAACGGATCACCTGTGGGTGATCGAGTGGGATTGCTGGATGCTGCCATGGGTGGACCGTACCGCGATGGGACTGGCCCGGCAGGGCGGCAGCGACGCTGATGTGATCCTCACTACGTTGAGCCGATGCACGATAGACAAATACGGCTATGTGTTTGGCTCTTATCTGACTACTGAGCCCAACAACAGCCTCGGCGGCTACAAGCCGACGTTCGGCTGGCCCTGGCCCAAGTACAACCGAAACTACGACGTTTCGAAGCCGACAGGGTGGGAGTTCAACAATCCCACTGATGTCACACACGAGGGATGGAGCGGCAGCGACCTCCGATTGGAGGCTGGGCATCCGGACCATCGGTTGCGGGCTGTGATCACCGGATCGAACCCGAGTCTGCAGTCACCCGAGTTCGCCTGCGACGTGTTCCAGATACCCGTCGTCGAGTTGGACATCGAGTACCGATCCGCTTCCGGCGCCGATGTTCGTGATGCCGTCAATGGACTGCGTCTGTACTGGGCCACATCCGACCAGCCCGAGTTTGACGACACAAGATCAGTTGGCATCGGGTTCTCCGTGCTGCCGCCTGCCGAGTTCCCTGATGACTACGCTGAAATGGCAGGCAAGGGCTTTGCTCGGTTTGCCCTGTTCTTTCCAATGCACCTTCATCGAGAATGGGGCCGACAAGGGCGGACGATCACGCGCCTCATGGTTATGCCCGCCGATGAACGCAGGCAGGGCATCGAGATCGCCGTCAACTACATCCGGGCGACGTACGATGTGCGCATGGCCACAACCAACGCCGCTCTCATCAACGCCGCTGCTCGCTTCTACCTGTGGAGCGGCGACCGTGCCTTTCTCGCGCACATGATGCCGCGCCTGCGCCGTGCCATGCTGTTCCTCAACGAGCACCTTCTCGGCAGGCGCGAGGCCCTGATCTGTCAGGACTGGTTCGTGGGTCACGATGGGCGCGGCGGCGACCGGCCGGGCCATGGCTTGATTGGCAGTTACTGGGACTTGCTTCCGACAGGGCGCTGCGATCTCGAAAGCTCCTCCGCATACTATCTGGCTCTCCGCAACATGGCAGCGCTCGAAGACGCCTGCGTTGCGCGAGGGATCGAAGTCCCGTCCGTCTCGGTGGTCGGGCCGGACAACCGGACCACGATCCGGTACGCCGAAACCTCAGGGAGCCTGCGCCGACAGGCCGACCGTGTACGGAGACGGATCGAAACCGTTTTTTGGAACCGAGACACAGGCCGGTTCTGCCGCAACATAGACGCTGACGGTAGGAAACACGACTACGGATACGTGCACCTCAACCTTCAGGCCCTGGCGTGGGGTATCGGCACGCCCACGCAAGCAAGGAGCATTCTCAGTTGGCTGGACGGTAGGCCTATCCCCGGTGACACAGCGATCGGCTCCGACATTTACCGCTGGCGCTTCGCGCCCCGCTCGAGCACGCGCCGAAACACGGATTACTACTTTTGGCCGTGGATTTGGGACGGGCGCAATGAGGTGGGCTCACCGTACCGCGTGTGGGGCGACCAGATGCAGGATGGGGGAGCGATCCCTGCAACGGCGCTGTGGGAAGCTATGGCGCGATGCCGCTCGGGCGAGCAGCCCCAAATAGACAGGGTCTACAGCCGCCTGTTGGAGGTTTCTGACTGGTATGGCGACGTGTCCGCCTGCGGAGGCGCAGGGGCAGGGTTCTATCGTGCCTACTACGATGGCCATCCCGAGCGCGGGAAGCAACAGAGCCCGATGCCGGGCGGGCTTGGACTGGACCGGGAGTTCATGTCCGATGCGGCGCTTGGCACGATCGTGCCCACATACGCCCTTCTCGGACTGGATGTGCAAGAGGACGGAGTGCTGACCATATCGCCGTCGCTACCTGCGGGCCTTGACTGGCTCGAAGTGTCGAACATCAGCTTTCTCGGCCATCGCCTGACCATTCGAGCCCGTCGCGATGGTCTTTCGGTTCGCGGCGACCTTGAGGGCCAATCGGGCGCGCACATCCGACTTGTGTTGGGGGGCAGGCATCGGGCAAGCGAAGTGACTGTGGATGGTCATCCGCACAGAACGACGCGCCGCTGCGGGCGAAGGGAAGTCGTGCTTCCGCTGAAGGAGTGCGACGTCCAGTGGCATGGCCGGATGGAACCGGCGCATCTGTAGTTCCTATGGTGTACGATAGACGTGGACGGCGTCGCTGATCGGACGCCAATCGCCAGACGATAGAGGAGGGTGTCCAATGTCAATGCCAGACAGTTCGTATCCGTCGCCAGCGCCGACTGTGCGCTTCGATGTGATCAACCAGGCCTGGGCCATGTTGCAGCAGCAGATGGGCAACTGGGCTGTACTGATGGTGGTTGCCATAGTGATCGTCGGAGTGTTGAACTGGCTGCTGGGAAAACTAGGGACGGTCGGTTCCTTTGTGGGCGGCATCCCAAGCGCGATCGTTGCCGCTGGGCTCTACCGCGCTGCGCTGAAGCACATGCGGGGAGAGACTATTGCCGTGGCTGACATGTTCGGAGTCTCGGACGTAATCGGGCCTCTTATCGTTGCCTCGATCCTCACAACGATTGGCGTAGCGATCGGTTTCATATTCTGCATCCTGCCAGGCGTTGCGCTCGCCTCGCTCTGGATGTTCACAGAGTTGCTGATTGTGGATAAGGGGATGGATGGGATCGAAGCCATGCGCCAGAGCTTCAACGCACTGCGGCGCGAATGGCTCATGGCGACCGTGTTCAATATCGTGCTGGCGTTGATCGGAATCGCGGGCATCATCGCTTGCGGAGTCGGTTTGCTGATCACCGCGCCGATCGCTATCCTGTCGGTCACCATCCTATACCGGGACTTCTTCCCTGAGTCGAGCGTCGGTTTCTGATAAACCATTCGGGGGAGTTACGCCGCAGCGTTGCCGGCACAGCTCACCGGCGTAGGCGAGCCTGACAATAGCAAGGGCCGCCCATTGCAGGGCGGCCCGTTTCACTGAACCGGGGTTGCGTCCCAAGGCGAGCGCTACTTCGCCGCAACGGCTCCCGATTCCGCTGCTGCCTGACCACCTTCGCGGATGCGCATCTTGTAGAAGCTTCGGTATACGAAGACAAGCGCGATAGCGAAGAAGATCGCTGCCGCGATCAGACGCCCCTCCTGCGGCATGGTTTCCGCGAACTCCACGGCAAGAAGTCCGAAGAGGGTGGTGAACTTGATGATCGGGTTCAGGGCCACTGATGACGTATCCTTAAACGGATCGCCGACGGTGTCGCCGATCACCGTGGCCGCATGAAGTTCGGAGCCTTTCTCCTTGAGGTCCACCTCCACGATCTTCTTGGCATTGTCCCATGCGCCGCCGGCGTTCGCCATGAACAGCGCCTGGAACAGACCGAAGATCGCTATGGCGATCAGGTAGCCGATGAACAGGAACGAGTCCACGCAGGCAAACGCGAGCGTGCCGAAGAACACCACGAGGAAAATGTTCAGCATGCCCTTCTGGGCGTACTGTGTGCATATCGCCACGACGCGCTTGCTGTCCTGAACTGATGCTTTCTCGACGCCTTCGAGCTTGATGTTGGCCTTGATGAACTCGACGGCCCGATAGGCTCCCGTCGTGACCGCCTGCGCGCTCGCGCCGGTGAACCAGTAGATGATCGAGCCTCCGGCGATCAAGCCGAACAGGAAGAGCGGATTCAGGATGGACAGCTTGTCCACGTTCTGCGTCAGCCCCATCGTGAGCATGACGATGATCGAGAACACCATCGTTGTTGCGCCGACGACAGCGGTGCCGATGAGCACCGGCTTCGCCGTCGCCTTGAAGGTATTGCCGGCGCCATCGTTGGCTTCGAGGTTATGCTTCGCCTGCTCGAAGTTGACGTCAACACCGAAGTCCTTCTTGATCTCAGACTCGATGTTCGGGATGTTCTCGATGACGGAGAGCTCGTATACCGACTGCGCGTTGTCTGTGACGGGTCCGTAGGAGTCGACGGCAATCGTTACCGGCCCCATGCCCAGGAAGCCGAACGCGACGAGACCGAATGCGAACACGGTTGCGATATCAATCATCTGCCCAGGGTTGCCCATGGGCGCGATGACGGTGTTCAGCCCCTGCAGGCTCATCAAGTAGGCGACACCCATGAGGAAGATGACCACAATACCCATCCAGAAGGCGCTGAAGTTGCCCGCGATGAAGCCCGATAGGATGTTGAGCGACGCGCCGCCTTCTCTGGAGGCTGCAACGACCTCCTTGACGTGGCCCGATTCCGTGGATGTGAAGACCTTGATCAACTCGGGGATAATCGCGCCCGCCAGCGTGCCGCACGTGATGATGATCGAGAGCTGCCACCAGAGATTGGGGTTCTCGCCGATGTTCGGGATCATCATCTTGGAGACGACAAACGTGAGGCTGATGGAGATGAGTGACGTGATCCAGACAAGCGATGTGAGCGGCTTCTCGGCATTGAAATGGTCGGCGTTGCCGTATTTGGCCCTGGCGACGGCGTCGTTGAGGAAGTAGGCGATGCCGCTGGCAATCACCATGACGATACGCATCATGAAGATCCAGACAAGCAGCTCGATCTGAACCTGAGGCTGCTTGACCGCCAGCAGGATGAACGAAATCAACGCTACGCCGGTGACGCCGTAGGTCTCGAAGCCGTCGGCGCTTGGCCCGACCGAGTCGCCCGCGTTATCGCCCGTGCAGTCGGCAATCACGCCCGGGTTGCGTGCGTCGTCTTCCTTGATCTTGAAGACGATCTTCATCAGGTCCGAGCCGATGTCGGCGATCTTGGTGAAGATACCGCCGGCAATCCTGAGGGCGGAGGCTCCGAGCGACTCGCCGATGGCGAATCCAATAAAGCAGGATCCGGCAAGGTATCCCGGCAGGAACAGCAGGATGGCCAGCATGATAAGCAGCTCTACGGAGATCAGCATCATGCCGATGCTCATGCCTGCCTTCAGGGGAATGGCATATCCCGGAAACGCCTTACCGCCCAGCGAGCCAAACGCCGTCCTGGAGTTGGCAAAGGTGTTGACGCGGATACCGAACCACGCGACAGCCGTGCTGCCGGCGATGCCGATCAACGAGAACAGCAGAATGATGATGACGTAGCCCAGCTTTCCTTGCGCGATGTATTGCTGCAGGATGCCGAAGTAGAAGAAGATCACCGCGCCCACGCAGACCCAGAGGATGCCGATAAAGCGGAGCTGCGTCTGGAGATACGTCTTGCATGTCTCGTAGATGAGCTCGGATATCTCGAGCATGGCGCGATGGACGGGCATCTTCTTCAGTTGCGTCATGATCGAGATGCCGAAGGCAAGTCCCAGCGCGCTGATCAACAAGCCGACCATCAGAAGCATCGCTCCGGATGTGCCGAAGAACGTTGCTGTCTGCGTATCATAGAGTGATGGGACAACCAGACTCGCCTCGCCGCCACCGTGCTTCTCCTGGCCGAGCGCTGCCGCTGAAAGGCAACTGAGGATCGAGAGTATGACCAGGGTCAGAGACGGGAGGGAAATACGGCGGAGAGGTGAATGGGAAGGACGAGGCTTCGTTGTGCGTGCATTATCCGGGGCGCTGATCGCCCCTCGTTCTGGCATTGTAGCGCGCTTCCTCCTTGGCGATTGCGCCCGGTCTGAGGAGTTCGGGCTACAGATAAGCTACCCCAATCGGGCTCTGACTGTCAACGTGCGGACTCCGTCTCGATGAGGTGAAACCCATGCGGTCGGCGGCGACTTGCCGGAAGGTAACAGCTCTTATGCCGGCGAAAGAATGAGCATGATCAGGCGTTGGCATCCGGCTATATGCCGTCCCTATACTGCCGCTGTGCGTGTCGCGCTTCTCGCCATGCCGTTGCTGGCATGTGGCGCGCGCACCACTGCCCAGACAAACGCCAACCGAGCCCGCACAGACGCTCAGGTTGCGCGCACGTCCTGGGGCAGGGTGATCGGGCGGGTCTATGATGCCCATACCGGCAGACCGATCGCTGGTGCAACCGTGTCGGTTCGGAATAACGGGGCGTTCGCGGCGAAGGGCCGGACTGTGGGCATCACGGACGCGCGCGGGCAATATACCGTTCAGGCTCCGCTCGGGCGTGTGTCTGAGAACTTCGACCTGGGGCGGGCGCTGAACTCGGGGCTTGCCGGCCTCTTGCTGGGCGGAGGGACCAACCGTACCAAGAGGATTGATGTCATTCGCCTGGATGTTCAGATAGGCGCTGAAGGCTGCCATCCATACTCAGGTCCGGTCTCTTGCCGAAGCGCTGACGCGACGCGTTTCGAAGTGACGATGGAACCCGTGCTGCTTGTGGTCACCGCTTCCGATGAGGTCTCGGCCCCAGCGGACGGGTGGGGCGCCGTTCGAATAGAGAGTGCACAGATCACGCCTGAAGTCGCGCTGCCCCGCGACAAGGTGGTGATCACCTCGCGCATCCGAATGCCGAGCATGGATCCCGGTCGGGACGCTCAGGTCATGTGTGTCAGCGCGACCTGGGGAAAGAAGCGCATGACCCCCGACAAGGACCGCACCGGCGACATCGTCACATATCGAGCTGCTCTCACAGCGCCAACGCCGAAGACGTCCGTTGCCGATCGGATGTCCATCGTGATCGAGCGCAGCACCCTCGACATGGCGAATGGGCTGAGCGAGGTCAGCATCCCCTTCGAAATCGCGACTTCTGCCCCGAGTGCGGAACGGTGCCGCATTAGGCTTGCTGCAAGGAAGCTGGACTCGTCGGAAGACACCAACGCTGCATACGAGCAGTGGCAGGTCCTTTGCCGAGGTCCCGAAGCCGACATCGAGGATTTGCGAGGCCTCGCGAACGCTGCGGCGCGCATCCACCGTCACGACGTGGCCGTTGATGCGCTTCGGCGCGTCGTGGCGCTTACGGGTGATCGGGACAGAGCGGCTGCCATGGCCGATCATGCTCAGGCTCTGATGCGTTCAGGCTCACATGCTGACGTCATCGCTTCCTACGGACCTCTTCTGAAATCAAATGAGGACACCAGTACGCGAACGGATAACCCGCGCCTTCTCGCGGCCCTTGGACTTAGCTACGTTGCCACGGGAGCGCTCAGCGAGGCCCGTGAGGTGCTTGATCGGCTGCTGAAGGTTCCGGGCCCGCTTCCTGACGATGCAATAGAGTTGCGAGACAGCCTGGTTCTGGCCGAGGCTCGCCATGCGGTCGCCAAGTCCCCCAACGATGTGCCTTCGCTGCGTCGGCTTGGGCGCGCATTGATGGATCGTGGCCGATATGAGGAGGCCGTGGAACCCCTCAAGAGGGCGGTCACCGCCGATCCGGAGAACCAGGCGGCACGGGCGGACCTGGGGGCAGCTCTCGGCGCCCTGAGCGCCGCCGGCAAGCCGGCAGCGGCGGATCCTGCGAAGGCGATAGAGGACGCGGAAGCGGCAGTCTGGCTCGAGCGTGGCTCGAAACCGGTCAAGTCCAAAGACTTCGGGGCATGGCACCGTTTGGCGAGGCTTCTTGTGGCTGAGGCTGTACGACGCGGCAGTGAGGGGCGTCTCGACACTGCGCTCGCTGCGCGTGCGCTTGAGGCGTTGGAGGAGGCAGTTCGAACGGGGAGAGCGGGAGCCCGTATCAATGAGGGGATCTACGGCGGTCCGTTTGGTTTTCTCAGCGCTCGGACCGTTGCGGTTTCAGGCTTTGCGTATCCTGAGGCGGCGTGGGACTACGTCGCCATGGAGAGCATCAGAGCTCTGCAATCGGACGCAACGGATCGGTTCGCGTTGGTGAACCTTGCAACCGCCATGGTCGAGATGGGCGCGGGCCGGGGTGCCGAGCCGCTGCTGAGGCATCTCAGTACAGCGAACGCCGACAACACCGAGATTGACTACCTGAGAGCGGCTGCATTGAGCGATGCGGGCGATAGGGCCGGCACCGAGTCTCTGTTGCGGAGCGTCCTGCAGCGCAATCCCAGACACCCTCGGGCGCGCGTCGCACTGGCTCGACTTCTCATGGAAAGAGGCGATATCGCATCGGCGGCAGGCATGATGGCCGAGCATGTGGCACTTTACGGCCGCGGCTTGTCACTCGGTAACCGGAGAGACCGCCAATGATGAGACGCACCGTCGCAGCGGCCACCGTGGCCCTGATCACCCTGAGCGTTCCTTCAGCCGCTCAGCTCTTCGATCGTACCGATGCGCAACGCGAAATCGAGCTCGGCAGGCAGACGGCAGCCGAAGTCGAACGCCAGATCCCGTTGTCACGTGACGCCGCAATGATCGCGCGAGTGCGTCGGATTGGATCGGCGCTCGTTGCGGCCATGCCTCAGCGAGCCTATCCGTATCAGTTCACCGTTCTCGACGTGCAGCAGTTCAACGCATTCTGTCTGCCAGGCGGCTTTATGTACGTGTTTGAAGGCCTTCTCGATAAGCTTCCGGACGATGACGCCGTCGCGTTCGTGATGGGTCATGAGATCACGCATGCGTCGCATCGTCATTGGAAACGGATGATCGAGAAGATGAGAGGCCCGGCGGTGCTGGCCACGCTGGCCGGAGCCGCCCTTGGCGATCAGGATTTGGCAGGAGTCGCGTCAGCCCTGGTTGAGGCGCAGTATTCTCGGGAGCAGGAGTATGATGCCGATTCGGGCGGTATCGCGTTGGCCGCTGCCGCAGGCTACGACCCCAGCGGGGCCATCACAGCCGCGGATGTAATGGCCAAGCTTGACGCCGGCGACGGCACGCCGCTCTATCTCCGCAGCCACCCGCCCGCGCGAGACCGAAGGGAGCAACTGGAGCGACGCTCGGCAGAGCTGGCCAAACAGGTGCGCGCTGCACCGGATGCACCGCAGGCCGAGGCCGCCGCTCAGCCTGCATCACCCGCTGGTGAACAACACGCTGAGCTGGAGTACATGCCGCTCGAAGCAGGGAACGAATGGACCTATTCCGTAAGGGGCGCCTCGGCAGAGGTCCGATACCGATTGAAGGTACAAGGGCGCGCGTCAACGGCTGCGGGCCCGGTCTGGCGTCTGACAACGTCTCTCGAACAGCTCGAGCCGACAACCGCGTACTGGTTTGCGTCCAAGTCCGGCGTCTGGATGCGTCCTTTCGGGCCAACCGAGCAAGGGCAATGGTCGCTGGTGATGCCGATCACCGATCGGTCATCCACGGCAGGCGATTCAAGCAAGGTCGAGATTCTCTCGCCGGAAACGATAGCGACGCCGTGCGGCAGGTTCGATGAGTGCCTCGGTGTGCGCGTCACCACCCGCGACCGTCAGGTTGAGACATGGTACGCTCGGGGTGTCGGAATGGTACGGCGCCGGACACAACCGGGCGGGGTGGTCGAAACGCTGGCCGACTACGTGCTGCAAGCGCCAATGAAGACGCCAACGAAGGGGAAATGATGGAACGCATATGGGCTCCCTGGCGGCTCGAGTATGTTGAGAACGCCGACAAGGTTGAGGGCTGTATCCTGTGCCTTTTCCCACAGGAGGGCCGCGATGCTGAGCGATACATCGTGCATCAGGGCGAACGGGCCTACGTAATCCTCAACGCCTTCCCCTATTCGAACGGCCATCTGATGGTCGTACCGCGAAAGCACACAGCCGACCTGGACGACCTCGATGCAGAGACCAGGCTGGAACTCTTTGATCTCACGGAGGCGAGCGTTCGGGCCCTCCGCAACGCGTTCCGACCCGACGGCTTCAACATCGGCATCAACATGGGACGCGTATCCGGTGCGGGCATCGAGGACCACATCCATGTCCACGTAGTGCCACGATGGAACGGTGACACGAACTTCATGGCGGTCATAGGAGACACACGCGTTCTGCCGGCGTCACTCCGTGCCACCTATGATCGGCTCAGTCCGCATTTCGGGTCCTCCTCGGTCCCGGACGAATAGAACAGGAACATCCCATCCATGCAGTCGCTCTTTGACCAGTCTGTCCCGGAACTCCTGGACGAGCTCGCAGGCAGGAACCGCGAGTGCACGGCGTGTCCTCTCGCCGAGACACGAACGAATGTCGTATTCGGCGACGGGAACCCCGAGTCGCCCCTTGTGTTCGTTGGTGAGGGTCCAGGAGCACAAGAGGATGCCACAGGCGTACCGTTCGTTGGCCGGGCCGGCAAGCTTCTCGACGAGTGCCTTGCCGAGAATGGCATGACGCGCAAGCATGTGTACATCTGCAATATCGTCAAGTGCCGTGCTTGCATCGTGGATGGCCCCAGCGTTCAGAACAGGGCGCCTCGGCCCGTCGAGATCGCGTCTTGCGCTCCATGGCTGGAACAGCAACTGGCCCTGATCCGGCCGTTGGTCATCGTATGCCTCGGTGGACCATCCGCCAGTACGCTGATCCACTCCGGCTTCAGGATGCTCCAGGAGCGTGGGAAGTGGTTCAACACGTGCCGCTTCGCCCCGCATGCGATGGCAGCTCTGCATCCTGCCTACGTCCTTCGCCAGGCGGGCCAATCGTTCGCCGAAGCGCGAGGGCACCTCGTTAACGACATAGGCGCCGCACGACTGAAGGTTATTGAGGCTCGCAAGGCTCCGCGACCGACGCTGTTCTAGTCGCGTTCCGACAGTCGCAGGACTTCCGGAAAGGAATATCCATGTACGCAATGGTGCTGTTGGCAGTGTTGGGGCTCCTGGCCGCTGGCTCGATCGCCGCCGCACTCCCGCCGCCGGCCATCAACGCCAAGGAAGCGCCGTACGGGGCTGTCGGCAACGGCAAGGCCGACGATACCGCTGCCATCCAGCGGGCCCTCGATGACGCGGCGAAGGCTGACCAGGCAGTGTTCCTTCCACGTGGGCGCTATCTCCTGAAGGGCAGGCTCAATGTGCCGCCCGGAGTCGTTCTCGAAGGCGTATGGCGGTCGGTACCATCGCACAATGGCATCCGCGATCAGGGGCTTCCCAAGCCCACAGACGATGGCACCACGCTGCTGATAACCGCCGATTCAGGCACGGAGGATGCCGCGCCCGCGATCACATTGAACACCAACTCGACGCTCAAGGGCGTGGTCCTCTATTACCCTGACCAGAAGACCGACGACGTTCCGGTCGCCTACCCGTGGGCGGTGGCCATGCGGGGGAAGAACCCGGCCATTGTTGACGTCGAGCTTCTGAACCCCTACAACGGCATTGACGCGAGCCAGAACGAGCGGCACCTGATCCGAAACGTGCACGGGCAGCCTATCCGACGAGGGGTGTGGATCGATTCGATCTACGACATTGGTCGCGTCGAGAACGTGCATTTCAACCCATGGTGGAGCATGAAGCCGAAGCTCTTTCAGTGGCAGATGGACAACGGAGAAGCGTTCATTTTCGGCCGCACCGACTGGCAATACGTGCACAACACGTTCTGCTTCGGCTATAAGGTCGGGTACCGCTTCATGGAGAGCAAGGCCGGTGTGACCAACGGAAACTTCCTGGGCATAGGGGCCGATGACTGCCAGACGGCCGTGGTGGTTGATCAGAGCGCGCCTTTCGGCATCCTGATTACTAATGGTGAGTTCGTGTCGTTCCATGGGCCGGATCCGACGATGGTCCGCGTTACCGGTACAAACCGCGGCAGCGTCCGCTTTGTGAACTGCGCATTCTGGGGACCATGCAGCCAGATCGCGCAGGTTGGCGGGACGGGCACCATCGGTTTCTCCGATTGCACGTTTGTGCAGTGGGACAAGGCGCAGGATGGGCGCGCCGCCATTCAGGCATCGGGCGGGACGCTGCTCGTGCGCGGCTGCGAGTTCAGGGAAGCCAAGGCCCAGGTTGAGCTCAACGAAGGCGTCAAGAAGGCGGTGATCTCCGACAACGTGTTTCGAGGACGTGCCCGCATCAGGAACTCGTCGAAGGGTGTGATCGTGATTGCGAACAACGCACCAGACGAGGATGGGTAGGGGAGGACAGTTTCGCAAAGTGTCCGTCATGGACCAGAGAGACGCCGCCGCGCGTGATTTGCAGGCCTCGCCATCCAACGATCTGCGCATTCTGTGCATCTGGGCGCTGGTCGGCTGCTGTGCATGCCTGCTCGCGGGCCTTTTGCTTGACAGGACACTGGCGGGACCGACTGCGCCAACCGCGAGAACATACGCGGTCCTGCCGGAAGCCTCCGATCGCATTCGATCCTACTTCACGCAACGGAACTTGCTGTACGTCGGCGGTACGGTCTGGTTCCTTGTCGGTCTCTATGCATGCATCCGGTTCCGTCTCGCCGATCGGGCGCTCAGGCTGTCAGGGGTACTTGTCCGCCATCGGTTCCTCGCTGCGTGTGTCGTTTGGGTGGCTCTGGCCACGTTTGTCGCACTCTGGACGCTGCCGCCGGCGATAATCTCGACAGCGATCGAGCGGAGTTTCGGCCTCTCGACCATCGGGCCGGGCCTCTGGACTGCCGACCGGTTGCGGGACTGGGCGCTCGATCTGATATGGGCGCCGCTCATCGGCGGGGCATGGCTGCTGATCCATCGCAGTCCGGAGCGATGGTGGTTGTGGCTGGGTCTCGGGTTGGTCCCGGTGGGCATTGCCATGACGCTGGTGGTTCCGGTCGTGGTGGATCCGATGTACAACGCGTATGCCCCTCTGCGGAATGAGCGTCTCCGATCGGCGATCAGGACGATGGCGACGAAGGCAGGTCTGCACGATCCGGTGGTGCTCGAATCGGTTCGATCCTCACGCACCACCAAAGCGAACGCTTACGTCACCGGTATTGGCCCCACACACCGTGTGGTCATCTGGGATACGACGTTGAGACGCCTGCCCGACGAACAGGTGGCGGCCATCGCAGCGCACGAGCTCGGGCACTACCGGTACCATCACATCTGGTGGGGGTTGGGGCTGTACACCATAGGGGGATTCGTTGTGCTGAAAGTGCTGCACAGCACGATGCCGCGACTTGTCCGAGTCCTGGGAGGAGCCGGCCTGGACGACCCTCGCTCGATTCCGGTCGCCTACCTGGGCCTGACCATCGTTCTCATGATACAGACGCCGGCTGCGGCGGGCATCTCACGAGTGATGGAGCGACAGGCGGATGCCTACGGCCTGGCCCTGTGCGGCGACGGCGATGCGACCGCTCGGGCGTTTGCATCCTTCAGCAAGACCGACCTGGCACATCCCGATCCGCCGCGTGCGCTGGTGCTCTGGTATTACACACACCCTCCGCTTCGCGAGAGAGTCGCACGGGCACTCGCCTTCGACGACATTCGTTCCCGGGCCGGGAACCCTTCAGGTCTGCATGTCAATGGCCTGCCACACTAGCTCCGCGCCGCCAACGACACCCGCGTCATTGCCAAGCCGGGCTTCCACCACCGAACATGTCCGGCCAATCGAATGCACGAGATGCCGCCTCATGGAACGCTCAGCCGCTTCGATCAGCCCGATGGCCTTCCTTATCTGCCCGCCGATGATCACATGCTGCGGGTTGAACAGGTTGACCGCGTTGCCCATCCCAATGCCGAGGTAGTAGCCGGTTTCCTCCCATACCGCAAGCGCAGTCGCGTCGCCCTTCTCGGCCTCTTCGCTGATGATGAGGGGCTTGAAGCCGATCTTGTCCTCCTCGATGCGCTTCCACAGCGATGACTCGAGGTTGCGCTCCATCATCCTGAGCGCGCGCTCGATGATGGCGTCCGTGCCGCAATAGGCTTCGAGGCATCCCAGCGTACCGCATCCGCACATTCGTCCGCCGGCGACGATCACGTGGTGACCGATCTCAACGGCGCCGCCCGTGCTCCCCGTTACAAGGCGACCTCCCGAGACGACTCCGCCGCCAATCCCGGTACCGAGTGTGAACATGACGATGTCGGTGACGCCTTCCTCCTCCATGTGCTTCCACTCACCAAGGACGGCGGCATTGGCGTCGTTGGCCGCATACACGGCGAGCCCGAGCTCATGGGCCACCGGCCCGGTGAACGGCTCCTCGAGGAACATCTTGAAAACGGAACCGTCCATACGTCCGAAGTTGGGTGACCAGTGGATCACGCCGGTGACCGGATCAATGTGGCCGGCAACGGCAATCCCGACAGCGGCAATGTCGGAGGACTTGACGCCTGCCTCGGCGATGGCCTTCTTGACCACCTCGACAACGCGCGTGCGCACCCGATCGGCTCCATCTTTGGCCTCCGAAGGCAGGCTGACCGTGGCCGGCTTCGAGTCGCCGCGCCGCATGACGGCCGCGCGCACGTTCTGACCGCCAAGATCAACGCCGATGGCGTATGGCGCTCCGAGATTGGGCTTCAAGTCCATGGGGATGTCTCGTTCCGGAATGTGCACTGGTGTCCTCCTTACTCGTCTCTGATGCCCTCGACAGTCCTGCGACCATCGTACACAGGCTTGACAATGCCATGTTTCTGTATGTACCGGATCAGCGCCTCGAGACGCTGAACGCCTGTGTCCTTGCGATCCTGTGCCTCGTTGAGCAGGGGATCGCGAGCGAAGAAGCTGTTGGTCGCCAGCGAGTAGCTGCGCGCGGGGTCTATGGCATCGGAGCCGACCGTAGCGGAGATCAGCGACCTCTGGCGCACACGATATCGGAGGCCCGAGACCGCGGGTCTCCGTTCAGTCAGCAGCTTGATCAACTGAGCGCCGGTAATATTCATGGTGATAATGGTATTACCGAACGGGTCTAGCGTGACCAGATCACCGTAGGTGATGGGGCCGCGGACGAGCGGAGCTCGGACACTCCCCATGTTCTCGATGGCCACTTGCGCCCCGGTCTGTGCGCGGGTTGCATCGGCGACGAGGTTGTACTCCGCTCTGTCGCTGCCCTTCTGGGCGAAATCGGCGGCCGCAACACCGATGCGCTTGGCGTACTTGCCCTTGATCGGGGCCCAGTAGCGGTTCACCACAGTCTGCGTCGGTGTATGGACCGGAGTTTTCGCGGTGATCGCGAGGCCGGTACCCGAATAGCCCGATACCGTCCATCGCCCCGTCTGACCGCGAACGAGGCGCAAGTTCAGTCTGCCCAGCATGGCGCCCCATTCGAAGTTGTGCGCGATGATAGTGCCATGGACGTCATGCGGGTCAGGTCCTGGCGGGGAACCTACGAACAGCGGGGCCGCAAGGTATGTGTGAGAATGTCCTCCTACGATAGCGTCTATGCCGTCCACCTCGACGGCAAGCCGTCGGTCTTCCTCAACCCCGAGATGGGTCAGGGCGATCACCACGTCGGAACGGGGCCGCAGAGCCGCCGCCATAGCGCGTGCGGCTGGAATGGGCGGGTCAATGGTCAAGCCCTCGCGCGCCGCCGGGTAGTTTCTGGCATCTGTTGTCGTCAGGCCGAAAATGCCCACGCGCAGGGGACCAACCCGCTTGATCACGTGAGGTGAGTACAACAGCTTGCCGTCCAAGGTTCCTCTGACATTGGCGCAAACGGTTGGATACCTGGCCATTGTGGAAAGCTTGCGCATCTGAGCTATCGTGTTGTTGAACTCGTGATTGCCCGGGCAAGCCGCATCGTAGCCGGCTGCGTTCATGGCCGCGACGTCGGCTTCGCCACGGAACTCGGTGGAAAACGGCGTTCCGTCACAGACGTCGCCTGCATCCAGAAGCAGCACATTGGCGCCTGGCTCTTTGCGAATGCGGTTCGCCAGCCCCGCCCGTCGGGCAATGCCGCCGATGTCGCGCCTGGCCGGAAGTCGGGAAAGCACCGACCCTTTGTCGTACGTTTCAGGATAGCTGAACGGCAGCAGGTGGCCGTGCGTATCGTTGGTGTGCAGGATCGTGAGCTTGGCGGAAGGCCGAGCCGGTCCGCCGCCCGGCACCTGCGTTGCTGCAGTCAACAACAGCCCCAACACCGCAACGCCAACCAGCAAAGGTCGAATCATGGAAGGCCTCTGGAGGCAATAAACGCATTGCCCGCATGTGGAAGTGTGGCTCGCATTCTACTGGATACGGAACCACGCTTACAAGGGGCAACCAGGCGCGGGGTGCCGATTGACCGCGTGGAGGGACGTAGGTATCCTTTGAGCCATGCATGCAACTGATGTCAACACTCCAGAGACAATGATCGAGCCGCGAACGCCGCTCATGAAGCAGTACTTCAGTGCGCGCGCCGAGCATCCCGGGGTGATTCTGTTGATGCGGGTCGGCGATTTCTACGAGGCCTACGGGCCTGATGCGGAGATGATCGCGAACGACCTGAACATCACCCTGACATCGCGTGAAGACGGCGGACAGCGACTGGCCATGGCCGGAGTCCCGCACCATGCGGCGGAGCGCTACATCGCTCGCCTCCTGAAGATGGGTCGGCGAGTGGCCCTGATGGATCAGGTTGAGGACCCCAAGAAGGCCAAAGGGCTGGTCAAACGCCGCGTCACGCGTGTCGTGTCGCGCGGCACTGTTTTCGACGATGCCCTCCTGGATTCTAAGGCCAACAACTACCTCGTGGCCGCAGTCGTTACAGAACCGGTTGCGGGGATTGGCGTTGTTGATGTAACTACCGGCGAGTTCCTGACGACCGAGTTCGAAGGAGAGAATCGCGCTTCGCTCATGCTCGACGAGGTGCTTCGCCTTGAGCCCGCCGAAGTGCTGGTACCCGAGACAGCGCTTGAGGTTGCCGAGATGATCCGCTCGATGACGTCCGTCCCGGTAACGCTCTACTCCGCTCAGGACGCGCCGAGCTCTCGGACTTCGCGAGATGTGCTGACCCGGCATTTCGGCACGCAGACACTGAAGGGCTTCGGGTGCGACCACTTCTCCGCCGGTCTGGATGCTGCTGCGCTGATCATCGAATACTTGCGCGAGACACAGGTTAGCGCCCTTGCACATATCAACTCGATCAGCACCTACTCGACGCGGCAGTTCATGGGGCTCGATGCCATCGCGCGACGCAACCTTGAGCTCACGGCGTCGCTGACGGACGGCGGGCGTTCACGTACGCTCATCGGCACCCTGGACTTGACGCTGACTCCCATGGGCGCGCGTCTCCTCCGGCGGCGGATTGAGGAGCCGCTGCTCGACGTTGAGGCCGTTCAGCAGCGCCTGGATGCGGTGCAGGAGCTGGTTGAGGGCGAGGTCCTGCGCGGGGATGTGCGCGACCTTCTGCGGAACGTAAATGACGTCGAGCGGCTTGTGGCGCGCGCCTCTGCAGGGCTCGCCAACGCGCGCGACCTGACGGGCCTGCGCGTGTCGCTGGAACGCCTCGAGCCGCTTGCCGACTTGCTGCAGGGATGTAAGTCCGACACGCTAGCCCGGATATCGGAGAGGATGCGAACAGGTGCCGGCGGCGATCTCAAGGGTGAAGGTGGAAGACGCAGTGCAGAAACCAGCCTGACGCTTCGGGAGGCCTCGCTCGTTCCTCCGACTGCGGCCGCCATCCGTGAGCTGATCGCCAGGGCCATTGTGGATGATCCTCCGGCCGGCATGCGTGAGGGAGGCATGATCAAGCCCGGGTACTCCGCGGAACTGGATGCCCTGAGGCGCCTCTGCGCCGACGGAAGGGCGTGGATTGCCAACCTTGAGGCAGCCGAGCGGTCCAGGACGGGCATCGGCTCGCTGAAGGTCTGTTACAGCGCCGTGTTCGGCTACACGATCGAAGTCACCAAGGCCAATCTACACAAGGTCCCGGCGGAATACATCAGGAAACAGACGACTGCCAATGGTGAGCGGTTCATCACCCCGGAACTCAAGGAACAGGAATCACGCGTTCTTGGAGCCGACGAGAAGGCGATAGACCTGGAATACCGACTCGTGGTCGAGGTGCGCGATCGCGTGGCCGAAGCCTCTTCGGAACTGCTGGACATCGCCCGTGCGCTCGGTGAACTCGACTGCATCTCGGCTCTGGCCGAGGCAGCCGTACGGCAAGGTTTCGTTAGGCCCGAAGTCGTGGATGGCGAAGTGCTGGATATCCGAGGCGGGCGTCACCCTGTGGTCGAACGCATCCATGAGCGGGGCGCCTTCGTACCCAATGACTGCTTGCTGGACTGCAACGATGGAAGCCTGCACGTGATCACTGGCCCCAACATGTCGGGGAAGTCCACCTTCCTCCGCCAGGTGGCGCTCATCGTGTTGATGGCGCAGATGGGCAGCTATGTTCCGGCGGATAGGGCTGTGATCGGGATCGTTGACAGAATCTTCACGCGAGTGGGCGCCCACGATGAGCTGGCAACGGGCCAAAGTACGTTCATGGTCGAAATGACCGAGACCGCCAACATCCTCAACAATGCATCACGGAGGAGCCTCGTCATTCTCGACGAGATAGGCAGAGGCACCAGTACGTACGACGGTGTCTCCATAGCGTGGGCGGTGGCCGAAGCTCTCGCCGATCTCCGCTGCCGGACGCTCTTCGCCACACACTATCATTTGCTCAATGACCTGGCCAAGAGCCGCGACAATGTTCGGAACTATCGTATCGCCGTTCGCGAGCAAGGCGAACGCGTGATCTTCCTGCACAGACTGGTAACGGGCGGTACCGACAGGTCGTACGGGATACATGTGGCTCGCATGGCGGGGGTGCCGCCGTCGGTCATCATGAGAGCCAATGACGTGCTGCGCAGCCTTGAACGTAACGGTGCGGCGTCTGGACGAGATATCATTGCGGGCAGCACCGCAATCGAAGAGAAGAAGAAACACATCCAGCTAACGCTGTTCGATCTCCAGGAAGATCCCGTGATCGAGGAACTCAAAGCGATAGACACCACCGCCATCACGCCGATCGAGGCTCTCGTCAAGCTGAGCGAGCTGCAGAGGCGCGTCGGGAGGTGAACGCTGAGGGCTGAGAAGAGAAGGCCATGCCGAACCTGATCGCGCTCCTGGACGATCAGACGGCCAGCCGGATCGCCGCGGGTGAGGTCGTTGAGCGTCCTGCATCGGCCGTCAAGGAGTTGGTTGAGAACGCCATTGACGCCGGAGCCACACGCATTGAGGTGAACCTCGTTGACGGAGGCAAGAAACGGATCGAGGTTAGCGATAACGGGTCCGGCATGTCGGCCGAGGATGCGGTTCTCGCGGTTCAGCGCCATGCGACCTCCAAGATCCGTTCGTCGGACGATCTGTTCGCCATTGCGACGCTGGGGTTCCGGGGCGAGGCATTGCCTAGCATTGCTTCTGTCAGCCGCTTCGTCCTGACAACTCGATCAGCAGACAGCTCGTCCGGCACTCGACTGATCATCAATGGCGGGACACTCGATGAGGTGGGCGAGGTGGGTTGGCGCGTTGGAACCGTGGTCCAGGTTGAGGACCTGTTCTACAACACCCCGGCAAGGCTGAAGTTCCTGAAAACGACCGCAACGGAGCTCACGCGCTGCATTGAGGTTGTGGCTTCACTGATTCCCGCATACCCATCGGTGGCGTTCTGCGTCAGTCATGGTTCTCGTGAGATGCTCGTCTCGTCAGGCAACGGCGACCTGCTCTCGGCACTCGCCGCTGCGTGGGGAAGGGAAACGTGTCGGGGGATGGCATCGCTCGCCCTGGACGAACCTGGCCTCACGATTCGCGGGTACATCGGTTCTCCGGACGCGTCCCGGGCCGGGCGAAGTCATCAGTTGTTCATCGTTAACGGGCGTCCAGTCCGCAATCGGTCTCTGACACACGCATTGGAGCACGCGTTCCGGGGGGTCACGCCTGAGAGCCGCTACCCGGTTGCCTGCATCGTCATCAACCAGGATCCATCCATGGTGGACGTGAACGTCCACCCCAGCAAGCAGGAAGTGAAGTTCACGCGCGAGGGTGATGTTCACGCGGCGGTTGTCGAATGCGTCTCACGCGCGCTCAGCGAGTCGGGGAAGATACCGGGCATTGGGCCTCGATTGTCCGGGCCTTCGCCGGCTTTGCCGACGATCAGGCAGGCTCCTGCTGTTGGTCCGGGAGCTCTAAAGGCAGCATTAGGTGCGTTCGCTCCGCTGGACGAGGCGGATGGGCATCCGTTGGACCTCGGCCTGCCGGATGGAGAAGCAGTTGAACATGGCGACGCCAGCCTTGCCGAGCAGCTCCGTGGTTTTCACGTTCTGGGCCAGCTCGACAACACCTACATTGTTGCGACCACCCATCAGGGTGTGGTCTTCGTGGATCAGCATGTTGCTCATGAACGTGTCTTGTACGAGCGCCTGACGGCTCGCCGCCATGAACACGGTATCCCCGTCCAGAGGCTGGCGATTCCCTTGACGATCACTCTAGGCGCGGCTGAGGCGACCCTGATCAGCGATCGGCACGAAGACTTCCAGGCGCTGGGATGGGAGATCGAGCCTTTTGGCCGGGACAGCATCGCCGTCAGGGCGGCGCCTGCCCTCATCAAACCGGCCAAACTGGAGGCCATCCTGAGGGACATGGTGGACGAGCTCGTCCATCAGAGCGTGTCTAGGCGACTGGTCGTAAACCGCGATCAGGTCACCATTGCGAACGCCTGCCGCATGGCGGTCAAAGCTGGAGACCGCCTGTCGGTTGAGGAGATGGAGGGCCTTCTGCAACAGCTCGCCGAGACGACGAACCCACACGTCTGTCCCCACGGCAGGCCTGCCGTGGTACTCGTCAGCATCGCGGAACTGGAACGGCGATTCAAGAGGTGAGACGCTATGCTGAGTGACACTGTATCGCGACTGAGCGATGCCATGGCCAAGCGCATCCTCGTGCTTGAGGGTCCCAAAGGAACCATGATTCAGGCGGAGGGCCTCAAAGAGGAGGATTACCGAGGCGCCCGGTTTGCCGATCACGCCATCCCGTTGCGCAACAACAATGAGATGCTGAACCTCGTCAGACCGGAGATCATCGAGTCGATCCACCGACGCTTCGTGCGGGCGGGCGCCGACATCATCGCCACCAATACGTTCAACGGCAACCGCATATCCCAGTCCGACTTCGGCACCCAGCACCTGGTGGTCGAGATCAACGAAGCGGCGGCGGCCATAGCTCGACGCGTCGCCACCGAGGAGGGGGAGAGGCGAGGAACTCCGATCTGGGTCTGCGGCACGATGGGTCCGACGCCCAGAACGGCGTCATTGTCGCCCGACGTTGAGCGTCCTGGCTACCGGAATGTCACGTTCAACGAGCTTGCAGCAGCGTATCGTGAGCAGGCCGAGGCGCTCATACGCGGCATGGTTGACCTGATCATCTTGGAGACAACGTTCGACACCCTCAATGTCAAAGCCGGGCTTTTCGCCTTGATGCGCATGCGCTCAGAAGGATGGGATGTGCCTCCCGTACTCGTGTCGGTGACGTTCAGCGATCGGAGCGGCCGGACCCTATCGGGGCAGACTCTCGAAGCATTCTGGGTATCGGTCCAGCACGCGGACCTGTTCGCGATCGGGATCAACTGCGGGCTTGGCGCCGAGGAGATGCGGCCGCACGTCGAGGAAATGTCGGCGACAGCTACGATTCCCACCGTGTGTTATCCGAACGCCGGGCTGCCGAATGCGTTCGGAGGCTACGACCAGTCGCCGCGCCTCATGGGCGACCTCATCGGGGGTTTTGCACGAGAGGGGTGGCTCAACATCGCAGGCGGGTGCTGCGGGTCTACGCCCGAACACATCGCAGCGATCAGTGAAGCGGTCGCCGGCCTGCCGCCGCGCGTGCCTCCAACGGGTGACGGCCTCAGCCGCTACGCCGGTCTGGAGGCGCTGACTCTGCGTCCGGATTCGAACTTCACCATGATCGGGGAGCGCACCAATGTGTCCGGCTCTCGCCGCTTCGCGCGCCTGATCCGCGCAGGAAAGTACGAGGAAGCGGTGGCCGTGGCGGCGGATCAGGTTGAGGGTGGCGCCAACATCCTCGACGTGAACATGGATGAGGCGCTGCTCGATGCGCCGACGGCCATGCGCGAATACCTCAATACGCTTGGATCGGAACCGGCGGTGGCGCGGGTTCCGATCATGGTGGACAGCTCGAACTGGGACGTGATACGTGCAGGCCTGCAGTCCGTGCAGGGCAAGTGTATCGTGAACTCGATCAGCCTGAAGGACGGTGAGCAGCCGTTTCTCCAACGAGCAGCCGAGGCGCGCATGTATGGAGCGGCTGTCGTCGTGATGGCCTTCGACGAGATGGGCCAGGCGGACACAGTTGAGCGCAAGGTGGCCATCTGTACCCGGTCCTACCGCCTGTTGGTGGATGAGCTGGGCTTTCCTCCCGAGGACATCATCTTCGACCCGAACGTCTTGGCGATCGGTACGGGCATTGATGAGCACGCCGACTACGGTCGAGCGTTCATCGAAGCCGTCCGACAGATCAAGCGGTCGTGCCCGGGGGCGAAGTGCAGCGGAGGGATCAGCAACCTGTCATTCGCGTTTCGCGGAAACGACAGGGTGCGCGAAGCGATGCATGCCGTTTTCCTCTACCATGCCATCCATGCCGGCCTCGACATGGGCATCGTCAATGCGGGGCAGTTGGCCGTCTATGAAGACGTGCCGCAAGACCTGCGCGAGATGGTTGAGGACCTGATACTGAATCGTAGAAGCGACGCGACCGAACGGATACTGGCGTACTCGGCTGAGGAAGCCTCGAACGAGATCGAGGTGTCAAGCGAGGAAGGCCCAATGGCACCGATCGAGGAGCGGATCCAGGCGTCATTGATCCACGGCACGACGGACACGATTGACGCTGAGATGGACGAGGCCATCGTTGAATACGCCTCGGGACTGGCGGTGATCGAGGGCCCGCTCATGTCGGCGATGAAGATCATCGGCGATCGTTTCGCGGACGGGCGCATGTTCCTGCCCCAAGTCGTCAAGAGCGCACGCGTGATGAAGCGTGCTGTCGCTCGCCTGACACCACACATGGACGTTCCGCCTGCGGGCGGCGCAAGCCTGACGGCTGCGAGCCCCCGGAGAGATCGGGGCTCCGGTGCGCGGATCGTGCTGGCTACGGTTAAGGGCGATGTTCATGACATCGGCAAGAACATCGTAGGCGTGGTGCTGGGATGCAACGGTCACAGCGTAACCGATCTCGGCGTGATGGTGCCGGCCGATCGCATCCTGTCGGAGGCCGCCGCCGTGGACGCAACCATTGTCGGCCTCTCCGGCCTGATCACGCCTTCGCTTGAGGAGATGGTGTACGTAGCCCGTGAGATGGAGCGCAGAGGGATGTCTGTTCCTCTCCTGATCGGCGGCGCGACAACCAGCCGCATGCACACGGCGGTGAAGATCGCGCCGGAGTACTCGGGGCCGGTCGTGCATGTACAGGATGCGTCGCGGGCGGGAGGTGTGGTTCGCTCACTGACGGATCCGGAGGCGCGCGTTGCCTTCGTCAACGACGTTCGGAGAGAACAGGAGCAGCTTCGAGCGCAGTTCGCAACACGCGTGACGGAGCGCACCATTCTGCCGATAGGCGAGGCGCGCAAGCGCCGTCCGAAACTGGCGTACCAGCCCGATACGGTGGCTGTTCCGTCGTTTCTCGGCACCCGTTCTATCGAGAAGGTCAGTGTGGCCGACTTGGCCCAGTACATAGACTGGACGCCGTTCTTCCATGTGTGGGATCTCCGGGGCCGCTATCCGGACATACTCGACCAGGCGGCAGTGGGCGAGAGGGCGCGGGAGCTCCATAGCGACGCGGCTGCGCTCCTGGCTGAGCTTGGAGACCGTCCGGACGTCGTCCCGCGCGCAACGTATGGGTTCTTCCCCGCAAACTCGCTCGGCGATGACATTCTGGTATTCCATCCGACACAGATCGAGCAAGAGGCCCAGGCGCAAACGGTGTTCCCGATGCTGCGTCAGCAGGCCGACAAAGGTCAGGGCTCGCCCAACTACTGCCTGGCCGACTTTGTCACCCCGATCGAACTGGGGTTCCGGGACTACATCGGCGTGTTCGCCGTCACATCGGGCGACGGCATTCACCGACTGGTTGCCCAGGCTCGCGAGGATGGAGACGACTACAGGGCAATCATGATCGAGGCGCTTGCCGATCGCCTTGCTGAGGCTCTGGCGGAGCTGATGCACGAACGCGCACGGTGCGATTGCGGCTTTGGGCTGTCGGAGGATCTCACTCGAGAGGACCTGCTCCGCGAGCGCTATCGTGGCATTCGTCCTGCTCCCGGCTACCCCGCATGTCCGGATCATACGGAGAAGCCGAAGCTGCTGGCCCTTCTTGGCGGAGAGACGGCAACCGGCGTCACGCTGACAGAGACGATGGCGATGATGCCCCCCAGTTCAGTGTGCGGCTGGTATTTGAACCATCCCGATGCACGGTACTTCCCAGTGGGTCACATAGGCCGCGACCAACTCGAAGACTACGCCATCCGCAAGAAGATGAAGGTTGAGGATATGGCGGCGTGGCTGGCGCCTATCCTCGATTGAGTGAGCACGTTTCTTGACAGCATGCACGCACCTGCGTTATACTCTCGTGTTGGTTGCATCCATCATCATCGTGCCGGCAGTATGGTCGTTCGGGCACCGGCCTTCCGCTCCGGGAACCCTCTCGCGTGAGTTCGACTGACGAATCGGTCGTTATCCTCGATTTCGGTGCGCAATACACACAGCTCATAGCACGTCGTGTGCGTGAGTGTGGAGTGTACTGCGAGATTGAGCCCTACACGCGATCAGTGGAGGCAATCGAAGCGCTGGCACCCAGGGGCATCGTGCTGTCCGGCGGTCCCAGCAGCGTTTATGCATCAGGTGCGCCGAGCATTGACCCCGATCTGTTCGCTGCCGGCATACCGATCCTTGGCATTTGTTACGGTCACCAGTTGATGGCCCGAACGCTCGGGGGCGACGTGGCAGCTTCCGCAGAGCGGGAGTACGGTCCTGCGGCGATCGAGATACTGGAGCCGGATGACCTGCTCCAAGACGCGCGGTCCGGCGATCAGTGCTGGATGAGCCATGGGGATACGGTGCGGACGCCGCCGGCCGGATTCAGAGTTCTGGCGCGCACACGGACTACACCCGTGGCGGCGATGGGCGACACTGCTCGCAAGCTTTATGGAGTGCAGTTTCATCCGGAAGTCGCGCACACGACGTTCGGTAAGGACGTGCTCCGGCGTTTCGTCATTGACGTGTGCGGATGTCGCGGGCTCTGGAGCCCCGGATCGTTCGTAGACGAGGCGATTCCGGAGATTCGGCGAACCGTCGGCGATGCAGGTGTGATCTGCGGGGTCTCAGGCGGCGTCGATTCGTGCGCCGTGGCGGAGCTGGTGCACAGGGCCATCGGCGATCGTCTGACGTGCGTTTTTGTTGATCATGGGCTGTTGCGGCGTGGAGAGAAAGAGCAGGTCGAGAGAGACTTCGCCCAAGCGTTCGGCATCCGGTTGATATCCGTTGATGCACGCGATCGGTTCCTCGACAAGTTGTCCGGAGTGGTTGAGCCGGAGGCAAAGCGCAAGGTGATCGGTGAGGAGTTTGTTCGGGTGTTCGAGGAGTGCGCGCACTCGGTGACCGGCGCGCAGTACCTGGCACAGGGCACGCTCTATCCCGACGTCATCGAAAGCGGCACGGCGACGGCGGCGACAATCAAGAGCCACCATAACGTCGGAGGGCTGCCGGAGAAGATGGGGCTCAAGGTACTTGAGCCGCTCCGGTTCCTCTTCAAGGATGAAGTCCGTGGCGTGGCAATCGCGTTGGGCCTGCCCGATCACATTGTCTGGCGGCATCCGTTTCCGGGTCCAGGCCTCGCGATCCGCATCACAGGAGCGGTAACAGAGGAACTGCTGGAGACGCTGCGGCGCGCGGATGCGATCTTTATCGAGGAGCTGAAGGCACATAACCTGTATCGCGACACATGGCAGGCCTTTGCAGCACTGGCTCCTGGAACCCGAACGGTGGGCGTGATGGGGGATGCGCGGACATACTCGCATCCGGTCATCCTGCGCGCGGTAACGAGTGAGGATGGCATGACGGCGGATTGGGCGCGGTTGCCATACGATTTCCTGCAGACTGTCGCGTCGCGGATTGCCAATGAAGTCCCCGGCGTGAACCGAGTGGTCTATGACATCAGTTCGAAGCCGCCGGCCACAATAGAATGGGAATAGGTGCCGCAACTGAGAGTTTCCCGACAGGCGTCGAGTTGCTGATCGGGGCCGACGAGATACAGCACAGGGTGAGGGAACTCGGCTCGGTGATCTCCGAGCGCTATGCCAATCAGACCATCGTAACGATAGCCGTACTCAACGGGGCTGTCGTGTTTCTTTCCGATCTGGTCCGTCACATTACGGTCCCGATGGAGATAGACTTCTTAGCCGTGTCGTCGTATGGCTGTGGCACCCGGTCGTCGGGCGAAGTGCGTGTGCTGAAAGACATAGAAACCGACCTTCTCGGACGTCATGTGATCATTGTAGAGGACATTGTGGACACTGGCCGCACCTTGGATGTTATCCACAGGATGCTGCTGGATCGGAAACCGGCGAGCCTGGCAACATGCGTCTTGCTCGACAAGCCCGCGAGGCGTGAAGTGCACGTCCACATTGATCACACGGCGTTCACGATCCCAGATCGGTTCGTGGTCGGATACGGGCTCGACTCAGCGGGTTACTACCGCAATCTTCCCTATATCGGAGTGGTCAAATCGTGAGACGATCCACAGCGGCGGGGGGCCGTACAACGCCCCGATCATCTACCCAGAGGTCCAACAAGCCGGCGAGTGCGCGCGGTCGTCGCCCGGAAGCGGAAGCGGGCATGTCTGAAGAGCCGGTACGCAACCCTGAGGATGGACAGACCGCTACACGCGTTCATGTGAGTGGCATCGAGGGCGCAAGACGCGAAGACGGCAGCCGGCATGACCCGCAGGGCGATCGCAATGCGACCCAGCCTGCCGTAGGCGTCCTGGAGATCCTCCCCGATCAGTGGGGCTTCCTGCGACGAAGCAACTTCGCGCCCAGCCCGGATGACATCTACGTCTCACAGACGCAGATCAAGCGCTTCGGCCTGAGAACTGGCGACCTTGTCGCGGGCCAGGCGCGTCCGCCGAAGGACTCCGAAAAGTACTATGGCCTCCTGCGTGTCGAGCAGGTCAATGGTCTCGATCCGGAGGTGGCGCGAGCCCGCACGTCGTTTGATGACCTCACACCGATTTACCCTGACGAGCGCATCGTTCTCGAAACCACTCCCAACGAGATCGCGGGGCGCTTCATTGACATCGTTGCGCCGATCGGGAAGGGCCAGCGCGGCACCATCGTGGCACCGCCCAAGGCGGGCAAGACGACGCTCCTCAAGACGATCGCGAATGCCGTGGCCGTCAATCATCCGGAGATGGTGCTTCTCGTGCTCCTCATAGATGAACGGCCTGAGGAGGTCACCGATATCCGGCGTTCGGTGAACGGTGAGGTGATCAGTTCGACCTTCGACGAGACGCCGGAGAATCACATGCGCGTTGCGGAGATATGCCTTGAGCAGTCCAAGCGCCTCGTCGAGTCGGGCAAAGATGTGATCGTGTTGATGGACAGCCTGACGCGGTACACTCGGGCTTCCAACCTGACCGTGAACCCAAGCGGCCGAACACTTTCGGGAGGCCTCGACCCGGCCGCCCTGTACAGACCGAAACGGTTCTTCGGCGCCGCCCGTAACATTGAACAGGGAGGCAGCCTCACCATACTGGCAACCGCTCTGATCGAGACCGGCAGCAGGATGGATGATCACATCTTCGAGGAGTTCAAGGGAACAGGCAACATGGAACTGGACCTTGACCGGAATCTGGCCGATCGCCGCATTTTCCCGGCAGTCGACATCGTCAAATCCGGAACCCGGCACGACGAGCTCCTTTACGACGAGGAGACACTTCGAAAGATCACGCAGCTTCGCCGCCTCCTCTCCGGCCTCTCCGGCGTAGAGGCCACCGAACTCCTCATAGACCGCCTGAAGCACACCAAGTCGAACAAGGAGTTCCTGAAGATGGTGGAGCGGACGATGAAGAACGGAGAGGCCGACTAGACGCGGCTCGGCCATAGGCACGTAAGAGAGTTAACCCGTGTCCCAGGACTTCAAGGATATCTTCGGCGACTGGCAGCCCTCAGACGACGAACCCGGGGACGACACCCCGATCGGCGAGCGGAACCTCAACGAGAAGGAAGTCAAGGTCCTCGGCGTGTTCGAGCATGGCGAAGTCAGCTCCGATCGCTCGGATACTCAGACCTTCGTCTTGCTCCAGGACCGACGTGAGCGCAAGATACCCATCTGGATCGGCCGATATGAAGCCTTCGCGATTTCTACAGCCTTGCAGAATGAGCAACTCGACCGCCCAATGACTCATGACCTGATCCGGATCCTGTTCGAGCGCCTGGGAATCACCCTCGATTCCGTCATCATTGACGATCTCTGGCAGGATACGTTCTATGCGAAGCTCTGCGTCAGGTGGGGCACACAGCAACAAGACATAGACTGCCGACCGTCCGACGCCATCGCCATCGCTGTTCGCACCAAGTCGCCGATTTATGTCGCCGAGTCTATCTTCGAGACAGTAGACCCTCAACGCTGACGCAGCCATGCCAAAGACCGCTGGAGTCGCGCTTCGCCGAACGCTCAGCGTGAGATGTCACATAACAACGATTATCGGACGTTCTACGCCACAAGAAACGCGTCGAAACCGATCCGTCCTTCGGTCCACTTGACGATCGGCTGTTCGGTTCTGGTACCATGTTCCTGTCTGCATGCGCCCGCTTGCATCGCTTGGCGGCTGTAGCTCAGTCGGTTAGAGTGCCAGGTTGTGGCCCTGGAGGTCGTGGGTTCGAGTCCCATCAGCCGCCCCACCGCGAATGGCCCGCCCGTTTGGGTGGGCCTTGTCATTGAATGAGCATCCACTCTCGGAACCATCGCCCGCTCGCTGCGTAATCGGATTTGGTATGACACCCTCGGAGGTTCTTCGCACTGCGGCGCGGGCCATTCGTGAGAATCGGCTGCGCGCATGGCTCTCGGTACTCGGCGTCGTTATCGGCGTCGGATCAGTCCTTCTGCTGATCTCGATCGGTATCGGAGTGCGCGCGGATATCACCCGTCAGGTGGAGTCGCTTGGGACCAATGTTGCATTCGTGATGCCGGGAAAACTTGACGAGACCGGTCGTCCCAACGGGATGTCCATGATGGGCATCTCGACGCTCACGATGCAGGATGTAGCGTCTCTTGGCGGCGTAAGAGGTGTGCGCGCGGCCATTCCCATCACGTTTGTGTTCGGCGCTGTCCAGAAGGGCGATGAGTCGCATTCGGCAATCGTCCTTGCTGCCGATCATCGCATGGCCGAGATCCGGCGCGAGCGGATTGCGGCAGGCCGCTTCTACACGCCGCGTGACGCCGGAGATCGCGTATGCGTTATTGGCAGCCGGCTCAAGGCGGATATCTTCGGCTCCGGGCAGGCGCTCGGTAGGACGCTCACAATCCAGAACGAGGAGTTTCGGATCATCGGAGTGCTCGCACCGGAGGAGACGACGATGTTCTCGGAGATGAGCTTCGCCCGCGTGTGCTACATCCCATGGGAGACGTCCAGGCGAGCATTCCCGAACGCTCAAATCAACCGGATCATCGTTCAGACGGAATACGAAACCGACCCGGACCACATCACGCGCGACCTGCGCGCGGCGATGCTCAGGAACCACCAGGTAGAGGATTTCGGCATCCTGACGTACCGGCAGTTGCTGGCAGCCATTTTCAGGGTGTTCAACATCGTCACCGCGCTGATCGTAGGCATCTCGGCTATCTCCCTGCTCGTCGCGGGTATCGGGATCATGAACATCATGCTGGTCACGGTCACCGAGCGAACTCGCGAGATAGGCATCCGTATGACCGTCGGTGCGCGAGGAAAAGACATCTTCCTGCAGTTCCTTGCCGAGGCCATCACTCTTTCGATCACAGGCGGCGCACTGGGAGTTGCGCTTGCCTTCGCAGGCGTGGCAATCCTGAACGCACACACAGTGCTCAAGCCTATCGTCACACCTGGGGCGCTGCTGCTTGCGCTGGGCGTCTGCATCGCTGTGGGGATCGTGTTCGGCACCGCTCCAGCCGCGCGCGCGTCACGACTGAGTCCGATGGACGCTCTCAGGTACGAGTGAGGCGGCCTATGGGCCTGTCATCTCCGTGAGCATGTCGCGAACGACCGGCGCTGCCGACCTGAGGCCTGATCCGCCTTGTTCGATCCAGCACGCGATGGCAAAGCGCGGCGCACTGACCGGCGCGCAGCCCACAAACCATGCGTCAGGCTGCCCTGTGCCACGTGCGGGCGGAACACTCGCCGACTTGCCGGCCACGCGAACGCGCAGGCTGCTGAAGACGTCCGATGCCGGTCCATCCTCGACGGCCTCCGTGAGAGCGGCCTTTACGATCTCACGTGTGGCGGGATGGACTCGAGCATTCGGACTGTCCGCAGCTTCAAGCGGCGCGGAGACCGGTCGTCGCCCGTCGCTGAACCTGAGCTCGCGCCAGTATGTGGGACAGACAGGCGACGATCCTGCAACGGCTCGAGCGGTGATGGACGCCATGTCCATCGCCGACATCCAGACACCGGCAGTTCCTGCCGCGATTTCCGGGAGACGACGACCGAACTCGTCCCTGGGCGGCAGAAGGCGCTTACCCACTGCCGCCGACATCCGGGCATACGACTGGTCAGCGCCGAGACGCACAGCCAGTCTGGCAAACCAGATGTTGCATGACAGCTTCAGCGCCCGTTTCATTCCGATACGCCCGTGCGCATGGTCCATGGGATCGTCGGAGATCAGCTCCAGGGTGCGAGTGAAACCAGCGTCGCTCCATGTGAGGCCCGTCGCCGTATGCGCGCAGTCGGTCTCAAAGCTGCGCCCGTCAGCATCGAACGCCAGCGCTGACGCGATCTTGAACGGTCCCGGTGGCGCGGCCATCAACGAGCGAGCGTGGTCAACCACTCCCAGGGGGACGACGCCAGGCCCAACGCGCGTTCGGCGTCCAAGGAGGATCTCGTTGGGATTGAGGCTCGGGACGCCGGCGGACACGATCGGCGCACCCGTGACTGCGTTCAACACGACAATCGCCGCCCGTCTCCGCGATCCGGGTGGCGCACCTGCAACGGCCTTGCGCAGGATGCGGTGTGCATCTTCTTGAAGGACTGCATTGATGCTCAGCACGACATCCCCGCCGCGCAGGTCGCCGGGCTGCATCCATCGGGGAAGGTCCTTCGTCCGGTACAGCGGAAGCAGTTCGGCCAGACGCTGATAACCTCGCAGATGGGCATCCATCTGCTCTTCTACACCCCCCTGGGGGCCATGAGAACGCGTCCAGACGCCAAGTACCCCTGCACACGCCTCTCCGTACGGGTAGTAGCGCCCGGCACGGAAGTACCGCCGTGCCAGACGGGCGTCATCCGGGACGGCGGCATGGATTTCTCGGAGACGCGATGTAGCCAGAATGCGGCCGTAGCCATCCAGGATGCTTCCGCGTTCAACGGACGCCGCCAGCCTGCTCAGCCTGGGGTTCCAGACGATGTCAACCTGTCCACTCTCGCGGCGCACCTTGACCGGCAACGACGCAAGACGATCGGCCGCAAACGTCTGAATCCATGCCGTTCGCGCTCCCATGCCGGCAAGCAGAACCACCGCAACGCCGGAGACGATCTCTCCAAGGCGTCTCCGGAACACAAGCCGGTCTGCGCCCACCGCAACACCGGTTTGGTTCGCAGTCAGCCCTGCAATGGCTCCAACGGCGCCAAACCAGATGATCTGCATTACCCGACTGGCCGACGCGAACGGCAAGTGGACATCCAGGAGCGGCAAGAGGCCAAGCTCACCGAAACCCGCGATGATCGCCTGGGAGGAGAGCACACATCCCGTGGCAGCGGCAAGCAACCGATCCCTATCACTGCATCCCCGGACGGCCGCACCGGCGGTCCGCCAGATCAGCGCGGCTATGGCCAGCAACACCAAGAGCACGCCGGCAACACCAAGTTCCTCGGCCAATGCTGCAAGGGCCGGCGGCCTGTCAGACAAAAATGGCCGGCCAAGACCAAGACCGGACCCGAAGGGTCCGCCGGATGCGAGCCCCCATAGTGCGTGCGCTATGGTCGGAACCTTCCCCGCCCCCGTCCACGGCTCACCCCAGACCCTGATGGCTTGAGCCGAAGCGCTGTCGAGCCCGGCGCCGATCCAGACCACAATACCGGTGATGCCGACGACCAGCGCTGACCAGAGCCTCAGGTCAACAGTGAACATGAGTAAGGCGCACGCCAGTCCCGTAACCATCGCGCTCCCCATCGAGCGCGAACCCAGAAAGACAATGAGCACGCTTGCCAAGCTGACCCCGAAGGCAACCAGCCCCAGGTGCCGCTCGAATGGCTTTGCACGGCGGCTCCTCGAGGTACGGGTTCGATCCGGGGCAACAGCTCCCAGATGGCGCAATACGGTCGCCAGAGAGTAACCGGCAAGCAACGGGCCGAGATAGATCAGACCCGGTACGCCGAAGGCACGGCCCCGGGCGGTTGTAAGGCACGCGACCAGCCAGACAATCAGCAAGGCCGCCGCATGCAATGCCCACCCACTGCCCCTGGGGACGTCCGTAGCACGCTTGCGTCCAAAGAGCCATGCAAACGCAACGTAGCACGCGGACGATGCCGCCAAGCCGGACGCCGCATGCGGCATGGTGAGCTCATCTCGAAGCGGATCGCCTGCTCCGACGGACAGCGCAAGCATCAATCCGGACGGAATCGCTGCCAGGCCTAGCAGCCATGCGTCGCCGCCGCGTACGAGCCGCCGCTGGATCCAGTGAGCCGTCAGAACGGACCCCAGTCCCACTGCCATGCATAGGAGATATGCCGCCAGAGCCGCACCGGCGGGACGCACGATGAGTCGGTCGCGATTGGCTTCGATGACGCTCGGGTCGAGCACACGAGTGCTCAGCACATCGCCCGGCGATCTCCAGGTTCCTCCGACGCGTGAAGCCCGATCGGCCACGAGCCGCTGGGCCAGCACTCTGGGCACGTCCAGCGCTGTCGCCAGCTTCTCCGCGCTGAGCGCATTGATGTCCAGTGTGGCCAGCGCGCCCCTGGCCTTCCGCCAGTGGATCGGAGATATGACAGGCGTGCGCGCAAAGGCGGCGACCGAGGCGAAGCCTCTGATCCGCTCTCGCTCGGATATGAACCGGTCCGCAATGACCGGTTCGACCTCAAACGCAACTGCAAGCTCTTCGGCGCCGGCCGCATTGACGTTGAGCGCATCCGGAGGGGTCATCAATGGTACCGCGGCAAGAACCGCAAGCAGACCAGCTATACCGGCAAAGGCGACCGCCTGATAGGTCAGCCTTGCAATCCTAGGGTTCGGTTCGTGTTCGCCGCGCAGCCGCATGAGCCGTGGGTCCTCCGGGTCAAGCGGATTATACAGCAGTGAAGCGCCGACAGCAACAGACAGGGCGGATGCGCGTCGTGCGCAGCCGCCCTGCCGCCGAAGCGTGTTCGCGCCTGGATCGTCAGCGGTTCATGGTAACGGCCACCAAGATGCTCAGAACGAAGAACCCGATCCCAAGGTACTTCGTCAGGTCGTTGAGTCGATCCTCGAAGCCTGGCTTCCCTTTGAAGGAGGATGTGACCTTACCTCCGATCGTGCCGCCAAGGCCTTCGCTCTTGGTCTGCTGCATGGCGACAACGGCAATCAGGCCGATCGCAGATGCCACCTGTAGAATGCACAGCAGTATGTAAAGTGCGTGCACCGTATTCCTCTCCCAATGTGCGCCGGGAATGCGGCGCTATTCCTTCGACTCGGTATCCGACTTGGCAACAGGCTTCTTCGAGGAGTCGTCTTCCTCGCTCAGCCCTTTCTTGAACTCGCGCATGCCGGATCCCAGCCCCTTCATGAGTTCCGGTATTCGATTGCCGCCGAAAAGCAGCAGCACGATCACCAGCACGATCAGCCACTGCGATGGGCTCTCAAACATGGCCAAGAGGTCCGACATTGCCTTGCTCTCCTTCCGGGAAGCGCCCCGTTGCGGGACACAGGTCCCGCGCAGATCACGACTCGGCTTCCGGCGTCATCTCTGAGGATACCCGATCTTCACCCTTCTGTGTCTCGGTGGGCCGCGTCGCACCGAGTGAACCGAGTAACGTATAGTCCGCGAAATCGGCATTGCTGTCTGTTGCGATGGACTCCTGAGGCTCCATGGCCGACGCATTCTCGTCGGGCGGCACCGTGACGCCTACGATAGAGTAGTCCGTCAGATCAATCGGGGCGTCCATAGCAGGCGGCGGGGTGTAGTACGACGCCGTCCGATCGTATGACGACGAATCATACGACGGGGTGTCGGGCTCGTAGTCCATGCTGAAGGATCGAGAGACATCGCCGGCCGCCTTGCGAAGCTCCCGGAGCGCCCCTCCGATTTGGCGGCCTATCTCCGGCAGCTTGTTGGGCCCAAACAGCAGGAGCGCGATCGTCAAGACGATCAGTATCTGGATCGGGCTCTCGATGAATGACAGGCTGTCATACAACACTTTCGTTCGCTCTCCATCGCCTGGAGGTCGCCCTACACAGGCTCTATAACGCTGTGGGCCGCAAGGCGGTCCACTTCCTCGCGCTCAACGAAGCCGGCTCCGTACCGGCACGCGTTATCGGCGCCGGCTGCCACTCCCCTACGGCAAGCATCGCGGATCGAAGCGCCCTGCTCGGTGGCGACCAGGAACGCACCAAGGAAGGCGTCTCCCGAGCCAACAGCCGACACGAACGGTACGTCGGGGCTTCGAACCCGGAACCGGTCCTGGTTCGTGACACACACGCAGCCCTGAGACCCCATGGTCGCGACAACGACCGACACGCCGAGTTCGAGCGTCTCGGAAGCAAGGTCCGCGACCTCGTGAGGAGTGTGCGCACTCATTCCAGAAAGATGCTCCAACTCCGCCATATTCGGCTTCACCATCCAGGGTTCGGCTGTCACGCCCTGCCTGAGCGGATCGCTGCTGGAGTCAAGAACACACAGCGCCCCATAGTCTCTCGCACAACCTATCATGTCTCGGTAGACGCTCTCCGGCACTCCCGATGGCACGCTGCCCGACAGCGTTACGTAGTGGGGCCGCAGCTCATCAAGCAGCTCGCAATACCGATCGTTGAATGCCGTCAGTTCTGCTTCGGAGATCGTCGGCCCGATCTCGTTGATCTCAGTCTGCGACTTCCGAGTGTGATCCACCGCAGCGATGCACGTCCTCGACTCGCCGGCAACCCGCACGAACTCACCTCGGACACCCTCATCGGCCAGGGCTGCCGCTATGAACTCGCCGTTATGGCCGCCCAGAAGGCCCGTCGCGACCACATTCCCGCCCAAGCGATGGACCACCCGAGCGACGTTGATCCCTTTGCCGCCGGCCACAATCCACGATTCCTGTGGCCTGTTGACGACATCCAGAGCGAAGCCGTCAATGCGGTATGTTCGGTCTATCGCCGCGTTCAGAGTGACCGTCAATATCACTGAAGGTCACCTCGAACTCGCTTCCCGCATTGACACAGTATACCAGACGCAGTATAATGCCTCCTCGATGCCTCCTGCGTGCCCAGGTGGTGAAATGGCAAACACGCTAGTTTCAGGAACTAGTGCCCGTACGGGCTTGGAGGTTCGACTCCTCTCCTGGGCACCCCAAGACAGAAGCCTCGACCGGATGAGAACTGGTCGAGGCTTATTGCTTCGCAACGAGCTCTTTCTATCGAGTTGCCGGCGACCACACAGGGTCAAAGTTGTCCCCCACTCCCTTGGTCAGGTTCACCTTGCCGCTGCCGTCGGCCTTTGAGACCCAGATATCCATGTTCCCCTGCGGACCGACCATCGTGTAAAGCAGCTTTGTTCCGTCTGGTGACCATTGCGGACGCCGTGCATCGCCCGCGATGATTGGTTTGACCTTCTCGATATCCTTGACCGACTCGATGATGATCGGCCGGCCCGGCTCAGCCGGAATGACCGCAATGCCCAGCGGAAGCCGCGCCTCGTTGCTCTCGAGGCGCCAGAGTTCCACGGCGATCCTGGTTCCATCCGGCGATATGACCGGGTTGTCTGCCGCGATGGTATGTTTGCCCGCGGTCAACACCGGCGTGATCGGAAGGTCCTTCTCATCCGTCCGGAAGGTCACAATCGCGTGCCGCCCCTGGCGCGTTTCCATCGTTACGGCGATCCTTCGGCCATCCGGATACCATCCAAAGCCGATATGGTTGGCTCCCGGCAGCATTACCGGTTCTGCATTGAGGTGCGGGAGTACGACGATGCTCTCGGGTTCGACAACGCTGATCCGGTCTCCCTGGTCGCTGGAGCGTTGCCCCCACCAGTTGGCTTGTCCGATTGCCGCGGCATTCTCGCCCTCCAGTATCTGAATGCCGGCAATGGATGCGCCAGACGGTGACCATCGGAACCACGTGATCGGCGGTCGCCGCAGACCGTCGGCATCCTCGGTCGGCTGCTCCGATTCGGATCCGGCAACCGGCGAGTTGCCTCTCGATGGGCGAGGATACACCTGTTCCATGTCCGACCCATTCGGGCTGACGACCTTGATGGCCCCGCCGGTCAGAAAAGCGATCTGCCTGCCGTCGGGCTTCCACTGCGGCATATCCTTGCTGAGCGAACCGTATGTGGCCTGCTTGGGCCTGCCCTGACCAAGCACGAACAGTTGGTATGTCGCGGTGCCCTCCGAGCGGGATTCCTGTGCGTAACACAGCCGCTTTCCGTCGGGCGACCATGCCGGAGAGCGTTTCGGGCTGTCGTCGCTCGTCAGCGCCTTGAGAGCGGTGCCGTCATCCCTGACAGCACAGATGTTGGCTGCCCCGTCACTTTCAGTGCGCACGAACGCGATCCAGCCCGCAGTTGAGGTGTCCAACTGCGCCACTTTGCCGATGGCTCCGTAGGAGTTCTTCCAGTAGAGCCACCCGGCAAAAAGGCCGAGGAACACGACAAGCAGAAGGTACTTGCCCATCGCAGCTCCCGAACACCTGCTTCTCATAGACCTACTCCTCAAACGTCATGAATGTGAGCCCATTTGGGTACGCTCCGTCCGATCCTTCGTGTTCCGCTCGCTGCTCGACCGCGTTACCCGGCCCTGCGCTGCTGCACGGCTGTCGTCAGGACGGCAAGCAGGAGAACACCGCCAACTACGGTTCCGCGCCAGAGGTCGGGCTTCGTCAGTGTCAGGTTGATGGCGCTGAAGATGACCATCAGGAGGGTTGCACCGAGAACGGTACCGACCACACTGCCCCTTCCTCCCATCAGGTCGGCCCCACCCACCACTGAGGCGGCGACGGCATCGAGTTCATACGACTGCCCCGCCAACGGATCGCCCTGCCCCCCGTAGGCCGCCCAGAGAACACCGGCCATGCCCCCAAGCAGCGCGCTGACGCCATAGGCGAACAGCTTCACGCGGTACACGCTGACACCCGACAAGCGTGTAGCCGTTTCGTTGCTGCCCACGCTGTAGACATAGCGCCCTATGCGCGACTTGGTCAACAGAAGCGCCATGATCACCGCCACGATAGCCATGATCAACAACGGAACCGGAACCGGCATCCTGCCGCCCTCAAAGAGCGTGCCGTTCGCCAGGTACTGAAGCGAAGGATACGCCTCCAGAGTCACCGGCAACTGATTGTTGGCGACGAGCGACTGACTGCGAAGAATCAACAGCGAGGCCAGCGTTACGACGAATGGGGGCAACTGGAGCCTGTGGATAAGCGTGGCGTGAACCGCACCGATCATCAGGGACACTCCGAGAGCCAATGCGACGCCCGCCGCAACCGCACCGGCCGGGCCGATGGCCGGGTCGAGCATTGTCACTGCCAGAGCCGTTACCATGCCTGCGAAAGCGATCAACGAGCCCAGCGAGAGGTCAATGCCCGCCGTGATGATGACCACCGTCTCCCCTATCGCGAATATCGCCAGCAGGGCGACCTGGCGGGTAAGGTTGAGCAAGTTCCGGTCGGAGAAGAACGTATCCTTCGCCGTGGTGAACGGCATCACAAGGCACACAACCGCAATGACCAGCACGACGCTGAACTCGCGCGACATGAAAAGCCGACGAAGATGCGTCCAGAATCCTCCTTTCGCTCCCTGCATCGGATTCGGGCGCACGTCGCCGGACGGGGCTTCGCTCGACGTCACGTTGATTCTAGGCCCTTTTCCTTGAGCGCCTTCAGGAACTCCGCGGCGTTCGCGGGGGTCACCACCTCAACGCCGGTGTCAATGACGTTGCCCTCCACCTTCATCCCCATCGAGGTAAGCTCAGGCGTCATCTCCTCCAGCGCACCTTTGAGACCCTTGCGGTTGATCAGGTAAAGCGCCTTGACCCCGATCCGCCCAAACTCGAACGGCTTCTGAACGACGGTAACGTCAACCAGCCCGGCTGCAAGGTTCTTGAGGGTCTTCGGCTCTCCATCGAAGCAGATGATCTTGATCTTGCTTCGCAGGTTCTGCTTCATGACCTCGTCCACGATCGCCGGACCGTTGTACGAGTAGAGTCCGACCAGGCCGTTAAGCTTGTCGCCGTACCGCACGATAGCCGCGCCCACATTTCTGCGAGCCCTGAACGCGTCTTTGTCGTCCTCATAAGGATCCTGCAGCATGACGATCTTGGTACCCTTGATCGCATCCCGGAACCCGTTGTAGCGATCACGCGCATTCTGCGCGCTCATGTTCCCGACGAAAGCAACGAGGTTGGCGCCATTCGGGAACAGCTTCTTGGCCTCTTCACCTGCCGCGCGGCCGGCCTCGTAGTTGTTGGTTCCGATGTAGAGCAAACGCTTGCTCTTCTCGGAATCCGAGTCGAACGTGATGACAGGAATGCCCTGATCAACGGCCGCATCTATGACCGGTGCGAAGGCATCGGCCTGGATCGGCGACACTCCGATTCCATCGGCGCCTGCAGCCACGGCATCCTCGAATACGCGTTTCTGCGCGTTGTTGTCGGCTTGCTGAGGAGCCTGCCACGTTGCGTCAACCCCGAGTTCCGCCTTCATCACCTCGAGGCCCTTGCCCATCGCATCCCAGAATGGCGATATGCCGTTAGTGATCAGCTTGATCTTGACGGCGCCATCCGGCTTGCGTGGAGTATCAAACGATTGGGTCTTCGAGCCCTGTGCCGAACCGGGCGCTGCAGGCTCAGCGGTCTTGGTTTCCTTGCTGGGACCGCAAGCTGTGATGATCAGTGCTGCCAAGCATACCGCGACCGACCCCATCCAGTGACGCATGTCACGACCTCCATGAGTTTCGTGTGCGCTCTATTATGCGCCCACGAGTGCTATTCCTGCTCGACCAATGAGCGAATCGGGATGCGCCTACGCAAGCGGAGCCGCCTCGAGCAGGCAACTCCGAGACGGTTGCGCCTATCCATGCAAGTCGGTACAATAGCCGCACTAAACGCACCGGAGAAACGCACATGACGTCCTCAAAGCTCATTATTCGGGATGGCCTCAGCTTCGACGACGTCCTCCTGATCCCGTGCGAGACCGCCATCGTACCGGCGGAGACTGACACACATACAACCATCGCTTCCGGCATCGAACTAGCGATCCCGGTCGTCTCGTCTCCCATGGACCGTGTGACCGAGTCACGCATGGCTATCGCGATCGCGCGCGACGGGGGCATCGGCATTATCCATCGGAACATGTCCGCTGAAGCCCAGGCCGCTGAGGTGGACAAGGTGAAGCGCTCAGAACACGGCATCATCGTCAACCCGATATCCCTGACGCCGGACAAGACCATCCAGGATGCCCTGACCCTCATGGAGCGCTACCACATCTCCGGCGTTCCCGTTACCGACGACTTCGGCGTGCTTGTCGGTATTCTGACCAACCGGGACATTCGTTTCGAAACGGATTATGGCCGGCCCGTAAGTCAACTGATGACCCCTAAGGAGAAGCTGGTCACAGCGCGCGAGGGAACGACACTTGAGCAGGCGCAAGAAATCCTGCAGGTCCATCGGATTGAGAAACTGCCCATCGTAGATGCCGACTCGCGACTTCTCGGGCTCATCACCATCAAAGACATCCAGAAGGTACGTGATCATCCCAGCGCGACCAAGGACGCCCGGGGACGGCTGATGGTTGGCGCTGCCGTAGGTCCGCTCCGGGACCCGGTCGGGCGCGCTGGACTTCTGGCCGATGCAGGGGTTGATGTTGTCGTCGTGGACGCCGCACACGGCCATGCGCGAGGCGTGCTGCAGGCTGTGGCCGACATCAAGAAGGCCCTGCCGAACCTAAAGGTCATCGGCGGCAATGCAGCAACCGCCGAGTGCGTTCGCGCCCTGGCCCATGCCGGCGCTGATGGGGTCCGAGTCGGCCTCGGAGCAGGCAGCATCTGCACGACCCGCGTCGTCTCCGGGGTCGGTGTTCCGCAGTTCACAGCCGTGCTCGAGTGCGCTATCGAGGCCAGGATCCACGATATCCCGATCATCGCCGACGGTGGCGTGCGCTTCTCAGGCGATGCCGTGAAGGCTCTTGCCGCAGGCGCCTTCGCCGTGATGCTCGGCAACCTGCTGGCCGGCACGGATGAAGCTCCTGGTGAGGTCATTCTCTATCAGGGCCGCGCATACAAGGATTACAGGGGCATGGGTTCCGAGGCGGCCATGCGCGAAGGATCGAGCGACCGCTACTCGCATGAACCCGGAGTCCGGTTCGTGCCCGAGGGCGTCGAAGGACGCGTGCCCTATAAGGGTGCCGTGTCCGATACCCTGCATCAGATGGTCGGTGGTATCCGGTCGGGCATGGGCTATCTTGGCGCACGTACCCTGGCCGATATGCGCGATCATGCCAAGTTCGTTCGGATCACCGGGGCAAGTCTCCGCGAGAGCCACGTTCACGACGTCTGGATCACTCAGGAGCCGCCGAACTACTCGTCTGAGTACATGCGTGCCGACGCTGCGTCCGAACGCTAGGGCCGTCAGGCAATCCGCCGGTCCACACCGGCATCGGCAGGGCTTCGCCGTATGCGCATAGGCACCATCGCGATACATCCTCGCGTTGTGCTGGCGCCGATGGCCGCGGTCACAAACAGCGCCTTCCGCAGACTCTGCAAACGCCTCGGAGGCCCCGGGCTCCTCTGCACCGAGCAGATCAGCAGTGCCGCTATGCGCTATTCGGGCCCGCGCACCGAAACGATGCTCCATTTCACAGATGAGGAACGGCCGCTTTCCGTGCAGTTGTTCGGCAACGATCCCGACACGATGGCTGCAGCCGCCCGCGAGGTTGAGGCGCGCGGAGCCGACATCGTGGATATCAACATGGGGTGCTGGGTCCCAAAGGCATGCCGTCAGGGAGCAGGCGCAGCTCTCCTGCGCGAACCAAGGCAAGCCATCGAAATCGTTCGGGCCATCCGGAACGCCGTTGCTGTGCCCGTCACCGTGAAGATGCGCGCCGGATGGAGCCCGGAGGCGCTGACCTCCGTCAAACTGGCGAAACAGCTTCAGGCCATCGGGGTGGCCGCGTTTACGCTCCACGCCAGAACGGCGGACCAGGGATTCGAAGGTTCAGCGGATTGGCGATGGATCGCTGAGATGAAGCAGGCCCTCGACGTGCCGATCATCGGCAACGGAGACATCTGCCAGGCCGCAGACGCAGTCCGGATGATGGAGGCGACCGGATGCGACGCTGTCATGATCGGGCGCGCCGCGATCGGCAATCCGTGGATACTGCGGGAGGCGGCCGCTGCGATTGAAGGCGCTCCCATGCCGGATCCGCCGGCATGGCACGAACGTGTGGATGCGCTTATGTGGCATGTGCGGGCGCTGGCGGAGTCGCTCGGCGAACGCCACGCGGTCATCCATCTGCGTGGGCAGGCGCCGAAGTACTTTCGGGGCGTAGCGGGAGCCTCTCATGCGAGGGCCGCCATGATGCAGGCCGTCAGCCTGCGCGACCTGCAGAAGATCATTGATGATCTGAAGCCGTAGAGCCGCAGGACGCTCTGCACCACCGTTCCTGCGGCTCTGCGAGCTCTGCGCTAGCCCAGCTCCACCTTGATCGTTTTCGGCTTTGCGGCCTCCGCCTTCGGCAGGCTCAGTTCCAGCACACCGTTGCGCAACTGAGCGGTGATCCTGCTGGTGTCAACATCCTCGGCCAACTGGAACTGCCGGAAGAAGCTCAACAGCTCGAACTCACAGTAGACCGGCTCGCCGAGCATCTGCGGCCGGACGCGTCCGTTGATGGTCAGAATGTCATCCTTGACCTGGATGTCCAGCCCCTCGGCCGTCACGCCTGGCAGATCAGCGACCAGCATCAAGCCTTCCTTCGTCTCGTAGATGTCTACCGGCGGAGAAACGTAGCGCTCTTCTGCCCGAGTGCCTTCCCTGTCACTGGTCTGGCTCGCCACCTCAGCCGGGGCGGCAACGGTCTTTTCGGCCATCTTCGTTCCCTCCTTATCCGATCGTCACTTGCACCTGCTTCGGGCGTGCGGATGCAGCCCGCGGCATGGTGATGAGGAGCAGTCCGTTCACATAGCGGGCCTTGATCTGGTCGCTCTCGACGGCACCCGGAAGCTCGATTGAACGCACAAATCGCCCTGCCGCGCGCTCGCTTCGGTGAACGTCCTCAGGCTTGACATCGGTGTTGCCGGTCTTGACGCCGGAGATGGTCAGGGTGTTGCCCTGAACGGTCAGTTCCAGCTTGTCCGTGTCAAGCCCCGGTGCCAGAGCCTGAACGTAGATGTTGTCGGCATCCTCACTGACATTGGTCAGGGGATACGCCCGTGCCGCCCGTCCAGGCAGGAAAGCCACACGCGGCGTGGACGTGCGGCCGCCTGGTTCCAGGCCAAGAGCGCGTTCGAGGTCCCGACGAAGCGCTTCCAACTCACTCCATGGATCCCTCCATGACATGGTAACCGACCTCCCTTCAGGTGATTGGGTCACGAGGACCCCGGTCTAGAACGATACGTCAATCGTCTCATCATCGGAGGGGCGCTCGTCCTCAGTGGCAGGCGAGCCGCTTTCCCCCGTCGTGGTGGTTCGCTCTGCATCAATCACCAGTTCGCCGTCGCGCGCGTCAATGCTGATCTTCGCGTGATCCGGAATGTCTCCCGACAGCAAGGCACGCCCAATGCGTGTCTCCAGTTGCCTCTGGATCAGCCTCTTGAGCGGCCTCGCGCCATACGTCGGGTCGTAACCCTCGCGCGCCAGATGCGTGCGAGCCGCAGGCGTCATGGTGATGTCTATATCGCGATCCTTGAGGCGGCTCTCGAGCAGAGCCATCTGCAAGTCAACAATCTGTTCGGTCTCTGCCAGGGTGAGCGGCTTGAACAGGACGATCTCGTCAACGCGATTGAGGAACTCCGGCCTGCAGTGCGCGCGCAAGTCGTCCATCACTCGGCGACGCACATTGTCAGAAACGATCCCGTCAATGCCGATGCCATCCACAAGGTGGTGCGAACCGATGTTGCTCGTCATGATAATGATGCTGTTCTTGAAGTCAACGGTTCGACCCTGAGCGTCGGTTAGGCGGCCATCATCCAGCAGTTGAAGCAGGACGTTCGCCACATCGTTGTGCGCCTTCTCGAACTCATCGAAGAGGATGACAGCGTAAGGGTGGCGACGCACAGCCTCGGTGAGCTGGCCCCCCTCTTCGTAGCCAATGTAGCCCGGCGGCGCGCCGATGAGCCTGCTGACGGTGTGCTTCTCCATGTATTCGGACATGTCAATCCGGACGAGATGGTCCTCGGTGTCGAAGAGCGCCTCCGACAGGGCGCGCGCCAGTTCCGTCTTGCCTACGCCGGTGGGCCCCAGGAAGATGAAGGAACCGATCGGCCTGCGCGGATCCTTAATGCCGGCTCGGGCCCGAATGATCGCGTCGGCAACCAGAGCGACCGCTTCGTCCTGCCCTACCACGCGCCGATGGAGCACGTCGTCGAGATGCAGGAGTTTCTCACGCTCGCCCTCCATCAGCCGCGTCACCGGAATGCCCGTCCAGCGCGAAACGATCTCCGCGATCTCATCTTCGGTAACCTCTTCGCGCAGGAGGCGAGATGAACCGATGGATGCCGACGCCAGCTTCTCCGCCTCTCGGATTTGACGCTCCAACTGGGGGATGCGGCCGTGTCTCAGCTCAGCGGCCTTGTTCAGATCGTACTGGCGCTCGGCCACTTCCAGGTCGTGGCGGGCCTGTTCCATCTCTTCGCGGAGCTGCTGGACCTGCTTCAGAGCGTCCTTCTCGGCCTGCCACTGAGCACGCATCGCCGATCCGCGCTCGCGAAGGTCCGCCAGTTCCTTGTGAAGCGCCTCGAGCCGCTCCTTGCTCGCCCGGTCCTTCTCCTTCATCAGGGCCTGCTCTTCAATCTCAAGCTGCATCGTTCGGCGCGTCAGTTCGTCAAGCTCCGCCGGCATCGAGTCCATCTCGGAGCGAATCATCGCGCAGGCCTCATCTACGAGGTCTATGGCTTTGTCGGGCAGGAACCGGTCGGAAATGTACCGATGGCTGAGCGTTGCGGCAGCCACAAGGGCGTTGTCCTGAATGCGGACGCCATGGTGGACCTCGAACCTCTCGCGCAGACCCCGCAGAATGCTGACTGCATCCTCGACGGTCGGCGGGTCAACGACCACCGGCTGGAAGCGACGCTCCAGGGCCGCGTCCTTCTCCAGGTGCTTTCGGTACTCGTCGAGCGTTGTCGCGCCGATGCAGTGCAGCTCACCTCTGGCCAGCATGGGTTTGAGCATGTTGCCGGCATCCATGGCGCCTTCGGACTTACCGGCTCCAACAATGGTGTGCAGCTCATCAATGAAGAGCAGGATGCGCCCATCGCTCTGTTTGATCTCGTTCAGCACCGCCTTGAGGCGCTCCTCGAACTCCCCTCTGTACTTGGCTCCCGCAATCAACGAGCCCATGTCCAGCGCGAAGAGCGACTTGTCCTTGAGACCCTCGGGAACGTCGCCGCGAACAATGCGCTGCGCAAGTCCTTCGACGATGGCGGTCTTGCCGACCCCCGGTTCACCGATGAGCACGGGGTTGTTCTTTGTCTTCCGAAGGAGGATACGCACGACTCTCCGGATCTCCGAATCGCGGCCAATCACGGGATCAAGCTTTCCCTGACGAGCTTCCTGAACGAGATCGCGACCGTACTTATCGAGCGCCTCGTAGGTCTGCTCCGGGGCCGCGCTTGTAACCCGCTGGTTGCCGCGAACGGCCTCAAGAGCCTGCAGGAATCCCTCTCGCGTGATTCCCGCTTCCTTGAGGATCCGACCGGAAGGCGTTCCGGTGCCTTCGTCAATGAAAGCGAGAACCAGATGCTCGACACTGACGTACTCGTCCTTAAGCCGTTTGGCCTCGTCCTCTGCGGCGGCGATAAGCTGCCCGAGACGCCGGGTCACGTAGGTCTTGCCAACCTCTGCGCCGGGACCGCCAACGCGCGGGCGACGCTGCAGCTCCGCCGAGACGCGATCGCGTATCTCGCCAAGATTGGCGCCAAGCCGCGTGATGAGGCGGCCGACGAGACCGTCGGTCTGCTCGAGCAACGCCAGCAACAGGTGCTCGCCGTCTATTTCGGCATGCCCCATGCGCTGGGCCATGCCGCCGGCGATGGTCAGTGCCTCTTGCGACTTTTCGGTTAACTTGTTGATGTCCACACTAGCCTCCACCCCGCCGGATGACCGGGAGCATTACCTGTACTCACTTAGATGCCTTGAGTATACCATACTCAGGTACTCTGTTGTCTGCTACGCATGGAATCCGCGGATTGGTTCCCGCTGCCTGAGGCACAGACGCTTATCTGAAAGGAAACATGGAATAAGACTCACGCGCTGGTTCGCTGAGTGTCACCGCCACCAGTGAGGTCACGCTAAAGCGGTCAGGATTTGCGCGGCCGCTGCCAGACCGCTGCGTGCGGCGCTCTCCATGGTGGAGGGCCAGCCTGTGTCGGTCCACTCGCCAGCAATCGCAATGTCAGGCAGCGCCGTGCGAGACGGTGGGCGCAGGGCATCTACGCCAGGAACCGGAATGAACGTCGCCTTGCGCTCGACGAATACCCTCTCATGTCGAAGCGGAGGCAACACGCGATCCGACGCGGCAGCAGCGATGTCGGCACGTGCAAGGCTCAGCACGTCTCCAGCGCTAGCCCCACCGAGATCATCGGCAGCGCTTGTGACCGTCGTCACATAGGTTCCGCCATGGCTGTCCATACCGAACGTAACGGACTTGTTGAACACCCAGTGGACCGTTCGGCCTATCAGTGCCAGGGCTTCCGGACAATCGAGATGTCCATCGAACCAATGATGGGTGGAGACGATGGCAGCCGGTCTCAAGCATCGCGCTGCTCGCCGGATGTGGACGGTCAATGCCTCCTCGGGAATGAGCCTCGGAAGGGCATCCCATGGCACGGCCACGACAAGCGCGCGGGCCGTCACCGGCGTTCCAGTCCTGAGAGCCACGCGGTAACCATCGGAACGGATGCGCTCTATCCCTGCAACTGTCCTCCTCAACCATACCGAGCCGCCGCAACGCTCGATAGCCGCCTGCACGGGCCCAGTGAAGAGCATGCCAAGCGGCTTCGTGAAGATGCCGACCCGATACCCATCCCTTGTCTGAGTGAGAGCGCGATCGAGAACAGTCAGACCGTAGTGCGCGGAAACGTCGTCCAGCCCGGCATTGCAGGCCGAGACGATGATGGGCTCCAGCATTCCGCGCAGCACGACATCAGTCGCGCCGTTGCGTCGCGCCCAGGCCAAGAAGTCAAGATCGCTCACGGCGTCGGCGTCTGCGGCTTGCGAGCGCAGACGGCGCACCAACTGAGCAGCGGATATCCGATCTGTCCAGCTCAGCCACGGAACGCGCATGAGGCTCGGCGCAAGGTGAAACGGTACAGGCAGCGCTGAAGACCGAAGCGTCGCGCGACGGCCGGCTGCGTCTTGCATCACGATGTCGTCCAGGTATCGGAGGTCGCTCCGACAACCGAGCCGGGTCAGCAGGGACTCGAACTCTGTGCAGCAGCCCAGGGTGACGTGCTGACATACGTCGCATACCTGCCCCGTGACCGCGTCAACAAACGAAGAAGCACGTCCCCCCAGGAAGGGCCGCTTCTCTATCATGGTCACTCGCAGCCCCGTCTCCGCCAAGCGCGTCGCCGCCGCGATGCCGGCAACGCCGCCCCCGATGACCGCGACATCACAGTCCAATGAAGGGCGAACGCTGAAACATGAAGGCTTGCCGGACTGCATCGGAGTGGAAGGTCCCCGGAACGTCACGCGAGCGGATCGTCGCGCCGAGAACGGATCAGGGCGCTTGCCAGCGTCGCCAGCTTCTGCGCGGCACTGAGGCTGACCCGACGCTCCAGCGGCGCACCAGGATCCGACGCGATCTTGTACAGCAGCGCACGATAGACGAGGAACATGGCCATAAACGCCGCACGACTGTCGGGCGAAATCAGGGCAGGCAGTTCCCTGCATCCGTCGTAGAGCTTGCGTGCCCGTTCCGTCTCGAAGGCTATGAGCGAACGCGCCTGAACTGCGTGCTCCGGATTCAGCAGGGTTTCCCCCGATAGGCCGTGGCGGTGCAAGTCCTCCTCAGGCAGGTAGACGCGGCCCCTTCCACAGTCTTCGCGCAAGTCGCGCAGTATGTTGGTCAACTGGAAGGCTGTGCCGCATCGAATGGCGAGGGAGTCGGCCCGGCGAGCGTCACAGACGCCCCAGATACGCAGGCAGACCAGCCCGACCACCCCTGCCACTTTGTAGCAGTAGTCCTCAAGCTCGCTGAACGTGGAAAACGAGACTGGCCCGAGATCGCTCCGCACCCCCTTGATCAGCTCGGAGAAGTACGTCCTGGGAATGTCATACCGACGCACCGTATCGGCCAGAGCCCGGATGACCGGATGGATGCTCGAGGCTCCCGAGATCGCTGATTCGAGCGCTCCGTGCCACTCTTCAATCGCCGAAATGTCCGGCGTTCCATGCTCGTCGGCGAGATCGTCTGCCTGGCGCATGAAGGCATACACGGCACAGATGGCGCGGCGCTTGGCGCGAGGAAGCAGCCGGAATCCCTGGTAGAAGTTGTGCGCATAGGTCCGCGCGATCTGCTCGCAGATCGCGTACGACCGATCGAGGTCCGCCCGGGTGGACATGCTCATGGCCTGAGCGATCGGACTATGCGGCCGAGCAGGATAGCCGCCTGCCGCGACCTTGGAATGCTCGGCCGTCGCGACAGAACATCGTAACCTTGCCGCGCGATGCGCCGCAGTATCTCCAGGCCGCCCATGGTGAACATCTCAACATCCATACGGAGACGACGGGGGACGACATCGGCAAGAGCCCGGCCATACTCGAACATCTCGCGGGCCCTGCTGCACTCGAACTCCATTAGGAGCCCGAAGCTGGGCGTGAACTCACGCGCAGCGATCTGTTCCGGCGTGACCCCGAAACGCCTCATGTCACATTCGGGCAGGTAGATGCGGCCTCGCTCAAAGTCCGGCACGACATCCTGAAGGAAGTTGGCCAACTGGAGCGCAGTGCACGTCGCGTCACTGAGGCTGCGGCGATGATCGTCCGTGAAGCCGAACAGGTGCAGAACAATGCGGCCGACTGGGTTAGCCGAACGTCGGCAGTAGTCCAGCAGCTCATCGTAGGTTTCGTACCGATTGATGATCTGATCCTGCCGGAAGGCCGAGAGCAGGTCGCGAAACGGCGCATCGGGTATCCCGAAAGAAGCCATCGTATCCGCAAGAGCGACAAACACAGGGTGCCGAGGATCGCCCGCAACAGCGCGGTCAAGCTCGGACTCCCACCAATCGAGCAACTGCAGCGCTCGGGCAGGGCTTGGGCTCTCATCGGCCAGATCGTCGGCGACCCTGCAATACGCATAGACGCTGTTGAAGTGCGCGCGCAGACGCCGAGGAAGCAGCAGAGTACCGACCAGGAAGTTCTCATAGTGAGACGAGGCCAGCCGACCGCAGTAAGCACGCGATTGCGCAAGCGACATCCGTTCGACGACCGCATAGCGGGTGTCGAACGGGATCACATCCGAGATCGCGGTCTCCGGCTCAGCCATATGCCCTCCTGAACGCCGCTTCAGTGGCGTACGCTGGTACTGGGCATTATGCCGTTCCGAGTTGCGGCCTGTCAACGCAGTTGACACGCGCGCCCCGACGCGATACAATAGACTATCGTTGCATGCGGGAGTAGCTCAGCGGTAGAGCATCTGCTTCCCAAGCAGAGGGCCGCGGGTTCGAGCCCCGTCTCCCGCTCAAACCGAAACAGAGACAGGCTAAGCTCGTGCTTGAACTGTCACTCTGACCGTTGTCTGGGCCGCCCCTCCCACCGCCTATAAGGAGGGACGGAAGGCAAAACTGTCAATCTGCCTTGCAGGATCGAATGCCTGCCGCCCTTGTGCACGACTCCCTCATGCAGGCCGTCCAGGGATGGCTCCTCTCCGGCGAAATAGCCGGCTGGACCCGCAAAACCCACGACGATCGGAACATCTGGATGGGCCGACTCCGGCAATACCTCGACGCCAACGACCTCGCCTTCGATGTCAACGGCCTCCGAGCCTCCTTCGCCGCCTACCAGAAGGGCCGCGACGGACGATCCGTCCGCCCCCCGAAGCCCGCGTCGGTCAAGCACGTCCATTCCCTCGTCTGAGCCTTCGGCTCATGGTGCGCCGCAGAGGAACTCCTCGACGCCAACCCCATGAAGCGAATCCCAGCCCCCATCATCCGCGACGACGGCATCGAGCCCTACACCGATGAGGAGCTCAAGGCCCTCCTCCGCGCCGCCAGGGACTGCCAGAAGAACGGCCTCCGCAACGCCGCCATCCTACACTTCCTCGCCGACACAGCCGTCCGAGCGGGCGAACTCTGCGCCATGACCCTCGAAGACCTCAACCACGCCGCAGGAACCGCCAACGTCCGATGCGGCAAAGGCCGCGTCGTTGCATTCGGCAAGACCACCGCCCAGACCCTCTGGCGATACCTCCGCAGCGACCCGCGCGACCCCGAAGAACCCCTCTTCATGTCCGAGCGCGGCGGCCCCATGACCCCAAATAGCCTCTTCCAACTCTGCAAACGCATCGGCAAAGCCGCAGGAGTCAAACGCGTGCACCCCCATCGCTTCCGCCATGACGCCGCCGTACGCCTGCTCCGCAACGGCGCGCACGCCTTCGGCGTCATGAACCTCCTCGGCCATACCCGCGTCCAGACCACCCAGGTCTACGTCAAACTCGCCGAAGCCGACGTGAAAAACATGCACCGCACCGCCAGGTCTCCTTGCGAAGCTCGACCTCCATGATCGGGTTGTAGAACGCCGCGAGCGTCCACATCGTCCACACCCAGCCCGATTGACCCTCGCGCATGGCTCGCACGCCCGCATACGCGCACACGACGCACGTGACCCACCGCAGCACCGTATAGTAGTCGTACGAACGGTTCCCCATCGCTCCCGCCAGCATCGCCACGGCCAACAGACGAACCGGAGCGTCGGTCCGAACCCACGGCATCACCCGCCCCCAGAGCCTCGCGACCGATTCCCGCAGGCGCCGCATGCCCCCGGCCAACCGACGGCGCATTCTGAGGGCCAACAGCAAGAGCGCCGCAACAATGCCCAACCCACCCGCGCCGTACGAGACTGCCTGCACCGCCACCGTCAACGATCGCTCGAACACCTTCACCGAGATGACCCGCTCAGGCTCGCCGAACCTGCGCTTGAACTCGTCAGCCCATACCTTCTCAGCCGCAGTCGCCTTCTTGTTCGACCGAACGCGCCAGTAGTGCTGAACAGGCGTGATCGCGCGCTTGGCGTCCGTGTCCCACAAGCGGATGGTGCCGTCATCCATTGCCCTGACCATGTTCGGATCAGTATGCAGGAACCAATCAACCTGCGCTGCGCTCCAATCGTCAGGGACCTCGAGGAGTTCACCATTCGGCAGGACTAGATCAGCCATTGTGCTCCTCCGTCACCCACACAGACTCACCGGCGCGCACTTTCCAATACCCGGCTTTACCCCCTCGGCAACGTCGCCTGCGCTCCGCTTGTCTCCCCCAGACGCCTGAGGTCGCCCTGACTCGCGTTGCGGTTCGCCGTCCCGCCACTCCCCTTACTCGTCCGTCACCCCGCATACCCGGCAAGCCATGCCCCCGCCCTTCGCCGATCCGTCCTCCGGTTCCTTCCGCCCTCGCCTCTTCGGTTCGCCCCATCAGTCCCACCAGTCCCATCCGCCGTGCGCCGAACCCGTTTTCGCCTGAATCGTGAAAATCGCTGATGCGCATGGGCACGCGCCCCCTCGCCGTACCCCTCCCCCCTACCCCGCGCAGCCGCCCCTACACCAGCTCCCGGAACTCCTCGACCGTCAGGCCCAGATCGTCAATGATCGCGGCGAGCGTCTTGGGCTTCAGTGTTCGCCCGGAGTGAACAGGGATAACCACGCGCCGCCGGTCGCGCTCGCGCAAGTAGACGGCATGGCTCCCGCGCTGTCTATCGAGCAGGAAGCCCGCACGAACCGCGACCCTCTCCACCTCCCGGCCTGTCACGGTCGGAAGGTTCCGGCTCATGCCCCGACCTCGACAGGTCTAACGTAAAGGTCCTCGACGGGCGCTGCCTGCCCGTGCGCCTGCAAGCTCTCCAGGTACGCCGCTATGGCTTCGCGGACGTTGTCTACCGCCTCATCGAGCGTGTCGCCCTGGCTATGGCACCCGCGCAGCGCCGGTACGAAGGCGTGGTAACCCCCGTCGTCTTCGCGCTCCAGAATCACCGTGTAGTGCGCCTTCATGCTATGCGCCGTCCTTTCCCATGCCCTGCCCCCACCGCCGCCTTGCCCGAGTCCCGGCACACGCCCCGCAACGTACGTCGCCAGGCGGCGCGCCGCATCCTGTATGGCCTCCAGAGCCGCCTCGTCACGGCGTAAGGAGCGCCTCCACACTCGACAAAATGGCGCGCCGAAGCCGCACACTGTCGCAACGTTCAACGGCGTCGCGGGTAAGCGCCTCCGCATCGTGCATCCGCCCTTCGCCATCTGCCGTACTCGCGCGCCATATCAATATGATATACTAACACCTGACATTCTGACCGGCGGAATCGGGAGGCGCTCCGGACCACCGGTTTGAGCGTGGAAACGCACGGTTTGAGATCAAACCCGTCACCCTGCTTCCCAAGCAGAGGGCCGCGGGTTCGAGCCCCGTCTCCCGCTCAGGCAATCACCGAGCCCCGATCCGTACAGTCACGGACGGGGCTCTTGGCGTCCAGTAGGCGACTGAGCGTCTGCCCGTGGGCACGTGACGCCCTGGCACCACGGCCATGCGCAGCACATCCGTGAGTCGACGAAATGGGCCTATTGGCCGCTCGGCGCTGCATCATATACGCTTACTTCGTGCTCAGCGCGCCTGTTGCTTCTTGACTTCACAGCGTCCGTCCGCTATACTCCCATCATCCGGGCAGCGCCGACTGTGTCGGCGTGCGTTGTGGGTTGGGCCTGCCCTCTACAATAGGCTTTCGCACCGTCATGAAGGGAGTACGAGACGCTATGGCTTTAGTGCCGACGCTTCGCGCGAGGCCGGTCACCCGCGTACTGAGGTCGGTGGGGCTTGCCGCCGTCGCCATGCTTGCGCTTCAGGTCTCGGGATTCGCAATGCCGGCGGCTGAGGGGCTCTCCCTGCCGCTATCCCTGACCTGGAAGTTCACCGCAACATACGACACGAACAATCCGGCTTCTCCCGTGATCGCCGGTGACACCGTGTATTACGCGTGCGGCGAGCGCGTCTATGCCCTGGACATCGAGTCCGGAGCGATGAAATGGAAGTTCCCGCAGGATCAGCCGTTGGGAACCCGCATCCGCACCACACCCGCCATTTCCGACGACATGCTCTATTTCGGCGCCGAGGACGGCAAGCTATACGCGCTGAATGCCCAGACAGGCAAGGGCACGTGGCTGTTCGACACCCGGACGAGCGTGGGCTCTACGCCGACGATCAGCGACGGTATCGTCTACTTCGGCGCGTCCGATGGCCACGTGTATGCCATTGACACGCGCACCGGTGCGGAAGTGCCGAGCTGGAAGGGCGGCTTCAGGGCGCAGGATGAGATCGCGAGTGCGCCAGTCGTGGCAAACGGGATCGTCTATGTCCTGTCGCTCGACCAGGTGCTGCACGCCATTGGCGCTGCCACGGGCAAGGAGCGCTTCAGCGTGCGCCTCAGCGGGACCGTCCTGCGTCAGAGGCCGGCCGTTTTCGGCGATTATGTCGTCGCCGCCTCGGGCGCTACGCTCCATTGCTTTATGGCACGCAACCTTACCCGCCGCTGGGGGCAAATGCTGAATACGGACATCATCGTGGCTCCGGTGATCAGCAACGACACCATCTATGTCGTCACCGCGGACAGCTATGTCGCCGCGTTCGATCTGCGCACCGGCCGGGTGAAGTGGCGGAACCCGCCGAAGCTCGATTACGACGTTTTGGCCGCTCCGACGATTGCCGGCGACATGCTCATCATCGGTACGGTTCAGGGCGGCGTGTATGCCCTGGATGCTTCCACCGGCGCCGTGAAATGGACCTACCAGACACAGCCTGCAACCTCTTCGGAAGACGCCATCGCCAAGTGGACCAACATCGCGGCGACGCCGATTGCGGCCCAGGGCAAGCTATTCGTGCTCTCCGACGATGGCTCTCTGTCGGCATTCGATTCCTCGGTGCTCGACACAACACCTCCTGACGTGACCATCGTCGAGCCGAAGATGGGCGTCGTCATCAACGGTGTCCCTCCCATCCAGTTTGAGGCTCGAATCGTGGACGAGGGATCCGGCGTGAATCCTGCCACCGTCCGGCTTCTCATTGACGGCGAGGGAGTTGTGCGTCGCCGTGCCGGGAAGGAGTTCGAGGATGAGCCGGGCTTCAAGTTCGATCTGCTGACCGCAACCCTCGAGTACGAGACGCCCGAGCCGAGGACGGCTGCATTGGTGAAGCCTCTGCCTGACGGGCGCCATACCATCACAGTTGTCGCGTCGGATTGGGCAGGCAACACGGTCAACAAGACGTGGGGCTTCACCGTGGATAACTCTGTCGCCAAGCTCCCGCGCAAGAAGCCGCAGAACCAGTACGACTCGCTTGGCGGACTTGGGGGCCGTGGAGGAGCCGGCGGCCGAGGCGGCTCCGGCGGAATCGGCGGCCCGAACGATCGTTGACGTCCCGAGCACTCAGCCATCCGGGCGCAGGGCGCAAGTCCTGCGCCCGTCGCTTGTGAGAAACGCACTTCATGGACAAAGACCTGTTGACGGCCTGGCTGCGGTTCGCCAATGCAGAGATCTCCCCTCGCGCGGCGCATGCCGTACTCGATCGCTTCGGGTCACCCGCCGAGGCCTTCGCCGCCGATCCCGATGACCTCGCATCGGTTCCCGAGCTGACAGCCGATCAGTGCCGGCGCCTGCTGGACCCCGCAACGCTCCCTCGAGAACATCAGCTTCAATGGGCTCTACGCCCGGACGTATCCTTGGTTCCGCGCGACTCGCCTGATTACCCAACCCCATTGCGCGATGTGGCGGATCGGCCGCCGGTTCTGTTCGTTCGAGGACGCCTTGATGAGCGTGATCGGTTCGCCGTCGCCGTCGTGGGTACCCGTAGACCGACACCCTATGGACGTGCTGTCGCTGCGCGGTTCTCCCGCGACTTGAGCGACCTTGGGCTGACGGTGGTGAGCGGAGGAGCACTTGGGATCGACACTGTCGTTCACCGAGCCACTCTCGCAAACCGGGGCAGGACCCTTGTGGTGCTTGGATGCGGACTGAATATCCGCTATCCAGCCGACAATCAGGATTTGTTCGATCAGATCGTTGATCAGGATCAGGGCGCGATCATCTCGGAGTTTCCGTTCGGCGCAACGCCTGAAGCATGGCGGTTTCCCATGCGCAACCGCGTGATCAGCGGGCTTTCCCTCGGTGTGGTCGTGGTCGAAGCGGGTGAACAGAGCGGGGCGCTGATCACCGCCGGCTACGCCGCCGATCAGGGGCGCGAAGTGATGGCGGTACCAGGCAACATTGACAACTCGTGCAGCGCAGGAACCAATGCGCTGATCCGTGACGGCGCCGCACTGGTTGCATCCGGCCGGCAGATCGCGGAGACGGTTGGCGTTCTGGTGCTGCGTTCGCCCGAGGCTGCCCCAGCCAAAACTCCCCTACCCGATCTGACCGACGCACAGCGCACCATCCTTGAGCACCTCGACCTGACACCCAAACATATGGACGTAATAGCCACGCAGACAGGCCTCGACCAACCTCAGGTTTCCGCGCAGCTCACCTTGCTCGAGCTCCGCGGCATCGTGCACCGTCAGCCCGGCGGCGCCTTCATCCGCAGCCTGTAATCTATCAAAACTGCAAAGGGCGCATCCCACGCCATGGGTACGCGCCCTCCGATACACCTTTGCGGATCAAGGCCGCTACTTGGCCGCGAAGCGCTTGGCAACCTCGTCCCAGTTCAGAACGTTCCACCACGCCTTCAGGTAGTCCGCCCTGAGGTTCCGGTACTTCAGGTAATAAGCGTGCTCCCATACGTCTACGCCCAGAAGCGGAACATGCTTGTCCGTCAGCGGCGAATCCTGGTTAGCCGTGCTGTAGACCAGCAAGCGGCCATTCTGATCCTTCACGAGCCACGACCATCCGCTGCCGAACCGCTTGAGAGCGGCATCGTTGACGAGCTTGATCAACTCGTCCGTGCTGCCGAAGGCAGCATTGATCGCGCTAGCCAACTCGCCTGACGGGGCCTTAGCGCCACCCGGCTTCATGATCTCCCAGAACATCGTGTGGTTGTAATGGCCGCCCCCGTTGTTGCGGACTGCGGTTCTGACAGCCTCCGGAACCCGATTCAGATCACGCAGGATTTCTTCGATGGTCCTGGACTGCCACTCCGGATGATCCTTCAAGGCAGCGTTCAGACCGTTCACGTAACCCTGATGGTGCTTGCCATGGTGTATCTGCATCGTTGTGGCGTCAATGTGCGGTTCGAGTGCGTCAAATGCGTATGGCAACGGCGGAAGCGTGAACTCCGGCATCGCTTGGTGCTCCTTTGCTGATGTTCGATCATTCCTACGTAACCGAACGATCGCTTCAGGCATGTATACGTTGGCGAGCAGGCGAATATCACGCTTTGCGGAGATTATTTAGTGACGCTTTAGATCATCACTCCACCGTAACGCTCTTGGCCAGGTTTCGCGGCTGGTCAATCGAGCACCCACGGGCGAGCGCAACGTAGTAGGCCAAGAGCTGCATGGCAACCATCGTGACGATCGGACTCATATACTCCGAAACCGAAGGCACGACGATGACGTCCGTTGCCGCTTCGGGAATGGGCAAACCATCGCTCACGACGGTTACGACGCGGCCATCGCGCGCCCGAACCTCCATAAGATTCGACGCGATCTTGTCATGCGTTGAAGGGCGTGTGCAAAGGCCGACTACGGCAACGCCTGGCTCGACCAACGCAAGCGGACCATGCTTCATCTCGCCGGCCGGATAGGCTTCGGCGTGGATATAGGAGATCTCTTTGAGTTTCAACGCGGCCTCCGCTGCCACTGCCGCATCATGACCGCGTCCGAGGAAGAAGAAGCAGTTGGAGGTCGCCAGATCCGAGGCGATGGCTTTGATCGCAGCCTCGTTGTCGAGGACCTTCTCGATAGCGTCGGGAAGAGCCGAGAGGGCTTGCCCCGCGTCAGCCCAACCTGCCTGCCCGGCCAGCAGCCCCATGGCCGCAACCTGAGCCGAGTAGGCCTTCGTTGAGGCGACTCCGATTTCCGGTCCGGCCCGTGTGATGAGGGCCGCGTCCGTCTCCCGTTCGAGACTGGTTCCCATGCAGTTCACAACCGCCAGCGTCCTGGCCCCGAGTTGGCGAGCATACCTTGCGGCGGCAACGGTGTCGGCGGTCTCGCCGCTCTGACTTACCAGAACCACTAGCGTGCGGTCGTCAATGAGCGGCCGGTCGTAGCGAAACTCCGACGACACCGTGCAGTCGGCGTGTCGCCGCAGCGCCTGATCCCAGAGTCGTTTGCCGATGAGCGCGGCGTGGTATGCCGTTCCGCACGCGACGAAATGAACATTTCCGCTTCGAAGCAGCTCCAGAACAGCATCGCCTAACCCCTCGAGCGCCACTTCTCCGTCCGATCCGATGCGTCCTCGGCAGGTCTCCTTCACTGCGCGGGGCTGTTCATGAATCTCCTTCAGCATGAAGTGTGCGAAGCCTTGCTTTTCCGCGGCCTCGCGGGACATCGTGAGCGGCATCATGGATGCTTCCCGCTCCTTGCCATCGGCGTCCCAAATGGTTACGCTGCGCCCGCGTACCAGCGCAACGTCTCCGTCCTGCAGCGCCGATAGCCGGTCTGCCCATCCCACGAGGGCCGGAACGTCCGAGGCGACAAAGGCCCCTGCATCGCCGAGCCCAACGATCAGCGGCGAGTCGCGCCTCGCGGCAACAATCACGTCGGGAGCGCCGGACCAGAGCACGGCCACAGCAAAACTCCCATGCAGCCGTTGCGTCGCGGCTCGCACTGCCTCCACAAGTCCGGAGGCCCCTCGTCGCCCGACTAGCTCGTCTTCGATCAGGTGCGAGATGACCTCGGTGTCCGTCTCCGACTGGATGCGGTGTCCGGCACTCAAGAGCGTCTGCCGGATGGCCTGATGATTTTCGATGATGCCGTTGTGCACAACCGCAAGCTGACCCGTGCAGTCGCCATGGGGATGGGCGTTGGCCTCGCTTGGCCGACCGTGGGTGGCCCATCGTGTATGGGCTATGGCCGGACCGGAAGCGGCCGGCAGTGCGGCGATCAACGCCTCCAGATCGGCCACCTTGCCCGGGCATCGTGCGATCCGCAACTCGTCACCGGTGCTGTATGCCACTCCGGCCGAGTCGTACCCGCGATACTCCAGTCGTTTCAGGCTGGCAACCGCCTGCCTCAGTGAGTCTCCGGCGCCGACAAAGCCAGCTATTCCGCACATTCCTGGACCTCCTCGAAGCTCAAGATCATACCCAGACGTCGTCCGGCCTCTGCGGTCGCCGCAAGCGCGTCGAACTGCGCTCGGGTGAGCGTTGTCGTAACGATGTGAACCGACTTGTCGGAGAGCAGGCCATCCGAGGTAAACGACCAGGGATGCCTGCGGCCAATCTTGCTGGCATCAGCGACCACAAGAACCTGAGGGATCGGAGCCAGTATCTGACGCATGAAAGCTGCCTCCTCGACACGGTCCGAGCAAAGGCTGACATTGCCGTTGCCGCCCCCCAGCACAATGCCGCTTGCGCCGACGACCGCGATGCTCGCCTGGAAACGTGTGCGCAGCTCGTGCGAGTGGAACGCCATATCGCCGGGGTTGTAGACCTCGCCGATGATCCCCGTGGACACGCCGGCCTCGACAAGCTCCAGGAGGGCAGGAAGGCTGTTGGTGAAAACGATCAAGCCGTTCGGGCTCACGCCCTGCATCGTTGCCCGACGTATGGCCGATGCCACGGCCAGCGTCGTGCTGCCGGCAGTGACAACCAGCGCCGTCCCGTCCGGGATGTGCTTGATTGCGGCCTCAGCCATGGCTCGACGATGTCCCTCGGCCTGAGCAATCCGACGCCACGCAGCGCGGCGGTCCGCGCGAAGCCGTCCTCGCGTCAGCTCCACGCCACCGACATCCCGAAAGATCGCCTGAAGTATCTCAGCGTCTCGGCGAATGGTTCGTTCGTCTGTGCCGCATTCCGAAGCAAGTTCGCCGAGGGTTGCGCCATCTTCAGCTTCCCGAAGTCGTTCGACAATGCGCATCCGCCGCGCTGCGGCCTGATCTGTCATTTCTCTGCCCCTATATGGAGTATTGTACCATAGGAATGTCAGGTTCACAAAGATATGGGACAGTCTATGAGACATATATGACACATATGGTTGAGGGCACGCTCCTGGTGCACTTGGGAGGCGGACGTACTGGGCGACCTAACGGACGGAGCTTACTGGGGCGCGAAGTGCGGTGCGAGGCGTCTGTGAAGTGCCTGTCGCGCTCGCGACAGACGTGACTTCACCGTCCCGGCGGGAATCCGCAACACCTCGGCGATCTCATCTACCCGCATGTCTTCGAGGTGATGCAGAATGATGACTGTCCTGTAATCCGGCGGAAGAGCCTGGACTGCCCGATGAACGAGACGACTGCGCTCCGCTTCCATGAAAGCATGCGCTGGATCGGCATGCTCGGCGGTGATGTCGTGGTTCTCGCGATAGGAACACTCTGCGGCATCTGCTGCCGCCATCGTCGTGCGTCGCCTCCGGATATGGTCAACGCAAAGGTTGGCGGCGATGCGACGCACCCATGCGGAGCAGGCCCCATCGGCCCGCAATCGAGGCAGCGCGCGGTAGACCCGGATAAAGGTTTCCTGCGTCAGATCCGCCGCATCCGATTCGTCGCGAACCATCCTGTAGATCAGCCGGTAGACGCGCTTGTAATGGAGTTCGAGGATCTCCTCGAACTCGGCCTTTAAGTCACGTTCAGCCTCGGAGGACAGACCTATCCATGGCCGCGCCCGTAGCAGGTTGACTACCGCACCCATCCATCACATCCCGTCGCCGGAGTTAAGCGAGCTTACGAACATATCGAACGAAAGCTCGTTACCGGTGTGACGCCAAGATGTTATGAAAGGTGACAGGTTTCTGCAAACTCGGACGCGCCGATGCTCACTCGGGCAGGTCGTACTCCAGTCCGTTCGTTTCGGCCACGGAACACGGCGAGCCGATGGTCACCCGCCAGGTCCGTATCTGCAGCGGAGCAAAGTCGGCTTCCCACGCGAAGCCCAGCATGGGAAGTGCCAGTTTGGCGCGTGCTGGGCGGCTCTCGGTCTCGTAGGCCCTGACAATGATATCATTGGAGTCCTCGGCTTGCTTGCAGACGAGCGTCACAACGTTGCCTGGTTCAATCCTGAGAACCGACAGTGTCACCGGAAGCCGTCCGCTATGCGCGTGCTCGTTGACCCAGACCGGCGGCATGTTCAGTTCGACCGCTCGACGAACGATCTCCTGCCCATCGAGACCCCCATGGTGCGGAAACAGACGATAGCGAACTGTCTGCACTCCCTGATCAACATAGGCGTACTCCGACGTCGCGCTGAGCTGCGCTGGATCGTGATGAGCGTACACCGGGCTTCTGAGCAGCGTAAGCCGAAGCTCGTTCTCAGTCGCGTCGTAGCCGTACTTGCAGTCGTTCATGATGGCAAGACCATACTGAATCCTCCTGCCATCGCCTTCGATCCAACCCGTCAGGTCGCCCCATTGCTGCCCGGGCTGCTCGCTGCCGTCAGCGGTGCGAACGGTCTGCCCGTACGGGGTCTCATATGTCGCGATCCCCTCGAAGAAGGAGACGGGCATGGCAAGCTTGAGCATTCGTCGTCGCTCTGCCCAGTGGATGGTCAGCTCGCCCTCGATAATCGGAAGGTCGCGGTAGAGGCGCACGCGATGCACGCAGCGGCCGGCACCCCAAACCGACGTTGAGCGAATGCTCGCCCGCACGGATCCGTCCTCTTCGACAACGATGCCGTTGCACTGGAAGCATCCGAGCTCATCGCGGAACGAGGCAACGCCGTGGCTCCATGTGTCGCTGGGATCATCAATGACAAGCAGCGACATGCCGGGATCGCGCAGCACAGACACGCCGAGGACACGATCGTGCAGCTCACCGATACATCCCGTAGAGTGCGAGATGCGCAGGCGCCACCAGTCGTTGCTTATCTCCTGTGGAGACACGACCAGCGTCCGCCCCGAATGCGATCCGTCTGCGGCAGCCTCCGACTCGCGGATCACGGTATAGCCGAGAGCCGGTATATCGGCCACAAAGCACGATCGGCGTTGGCCCGCAACGGTGGTGGGCTCGACCGCCTGAGCATATATGGGACGCCCTGCGGCATCCGCTATGTGCGCCGACCCCCGTTCGACCTCCACCGGCACACGGACATCCCACGGCAGTGTGTTCAGCAGGATCGCGGCGTTGCCGGATCCTGTTGTGTCTACGTTGGCGGCAATGGAATGCGCGGCCGTATAGAGCACCGAGGAAGCCGTATGGCATGCGTGACCGACGGCATCTCGGGCGTCACGGTAGGCCTCGGGCAGACTAGTGCCTGCAAGTATGTCGTGGAACTGGGTGAAAAGGAGCGTCTTCCACGCCTCGGTGAGCCGACCAGACGGGTACGGGCAGCCTACAAGCGCCCGTGCCATGGAGGCTGCGCGCTCGGCTGCGAGCAGCAGGTGCTCAGCGCGACGGTTGTTGGCCTTGATCTCGGAATGGGCCGAGTAGCAGCCTCGTGCGTGGTACTGGAGCTCTTCCGCAACGACAGGCAGATCGCGACCGCTCGCGGTTTCGATCTCGACCGACTCAAAGAACCGGTCCAGGCGACTGAGAGAAACACTGAAGGGAGGCTCAGCGCCGTCGCCACGCATGATCGATTCAATGTTGCGCTGTGTCGGTCCGCCGCCATGGTTGCCAACCCCATAGAATACGACGTAGTCCGATACCACCCGGGAAGCGGCGCGAGCGCACTCGCGCACGTGCTCCGCCAGCTCCTCGGGCCAGGTGCAGTAGGAGCGGGCAATCCGAGCGGCGATCACTTCGCTTCCGTCCGGGGATCGCCAGACGAATATCGGATCCGGGATATCCTTCTCATGGGGACCGGGCCTCATGAACACATAGCGTGAGAGACCAAGGTGTCGCAGTATCTGAGGCAGCGCCCCGGGATGCCCGAACGTGTCCGGGTTGTACCCGATGGTCGCCCGGCGGCCGAACCGCTCAGCCAGGTACCGCTGGCCGTACAGCCCTTGCCGCATGAGCGACTCTCCCGACGGAATGTTGGCATCAGGCTCCACCCACCAGCCCCCAACAAGCTCCCACCTGCCCTCTCGGACACGGTCACCGATCTCCGCCAGCATCTCCGGCTCCACCTCTTCAAGCATTCGGTAGAACGCCGACGAACTGCAGGTGAAGCAGAAATCCGGAAACTCGTTCATCCGGTCCAGCGCAGATCGGAATGTGGACCGGATGGTTTCGAGCCCCTCTGGCCATCGCCAGAGCCAAACGGGATCAATGTGGGCGTTCCCGATGGCATGCAGTGTGCGCCGTTCGGACGGCATGGGCGAAGTCCTCCTGGGTTAAACTGACCGCATCTATTGGACGCATGTCCGAGCAACTCCTACGCCCCTATCGCCAATGTCCTGTAGACATGCGGACCGAAAGCAGCGCAGGCGTCCCATTGTCGAAACCTCTGCTGTCACATGTTCAGCTCGACCTGACCGCGATCGGCATAGACGGGCATCGAACGCCTATGGGCCGCCGCTCAGGAACGCCTCCACCTTACCTGCGATCACGTCATGACGGCCCGGGACGCTCAGAACATCACACTCCGACCCCAGAATGTGGGGATGCTGAACCTCGCGCATGCGCTGCACCGTCTCCTCAGCCATCTGCTTCACCATGCCGACCGTCAGATCGTCGGAATAGAAGCGCTTGGTCGGCAGGTTCCCGTACAGCACCGTCGTCTTGGGGACCAGAGCGGCATCCTCCCAGAGCCGCCGAGAGCTGCCAAGGCTCAGAACGGCGGGATCGAGCGATGCAAAAGCGCGCACCATGTCATCGGTAAGCTCGCCGCAGCAATGGAAGAACAACTCTGCGCCGCCGCTTCGAATGGTGTCGGCGACCCTTCTGTTCCACCTCATGACCAGACGTTCAAAAATGCCCGATCGGCGTGCGAGCTGCTTGGGGGAGATGTAGACCAGGTTAGCGGCAGGCTCGGCAACAACGATCATCTGGGCGCCCGCTGCCAGTTGTGCTCGCACCGAGCCTTCTATGACCCGCGTGCACATTTCCAAGACCGTCTCCAACATCCGAACACCGTGATCTTCCTCGGCAGTGGTTCCCGATGCTGCCACGTACACAACCGAGATTGGATCCGCCAGGAGCTTCGTCATGAGCGAGAACGGACCGATCACCATCCCACACGGGACAAGGTCGGGCTGACCGGCTACAAAGCGAACAGCCTCGACGCCTGCCGCCAGGCGCTGGGTCAAACGTCCAGTGAAACCCTCATCAACGGCCCTCAGGTCCGCATCCGACGGACACTCGCTCAGGTGAAAGACATCCCTGTCCGCTTCCGGAACGCCGAGACATGACAGTAACTGCGACTTCTCAATGGTGAGGTCCATCAACGGAATGGCAAGCGGGCTCTTGTAGCGCCGAGCGGCTTCAGCAACGACAGCCCCAAGACGGGCTCCGTCGAGGACAATGCTGTCGTGGTCAGGCTTTTCGCGCAGCACCAGATCGGTGCCGATTGGGACCCGATGTCCCGCCGATGCGAGATCGAGGATTGCTGTTCTTTCCAAGTTCCTTGTCCCCAGCGGTAGTCTCTCGTTCCCCGATGCAGCGTTCCCAAGACTAGTACCCTGACTCGGGGTCTACGGCGTTCAGCAGAGGATAGCCGTTCATGAAACGATGCAGGTTTTCGGAGAAGAGATCGGTTGAACGTCGGCTATTGTGGGGGCTCGCTCCACCGGAATGCTGCGTCAAGATGACGTTCGGTGCAGCCCATATCGGATCGTCGTTCGGTATGGGTTCTCGTTCGGTCGCGTCAAGGCCTGCGCCGGCCAGCCTGCCTTCGGCCAGGGCGTCAATCAGCGCCGTCTGATCCACCAGGGCTCCGCGCCCGACGTTGTACAGATAGGCCCCGCGTTTCATCAGGTGCAGCCGCTCACTCCCAATGAGCCCTCGAGTGGCAGGCGTCAGGGGCAAGCACAGAGCAACGTGATGCGCCGTGGGCAAGACCTCGTCCAGTCTTGTCACCGGCACGAAGCGCTGCACCCATGCAGTCTCTTCGGGCTTCACCAGGTCCGACCCCACGACGGTCATTCCCAAACCGCGCGCCTTACGACAGAGCGCTGATCCCACATGACCGAGACCAACCACGAGGAGCGTCTGACCCTCAAGCTCGAACCGTTTCGGCGCCACGCTCGGCCTGACCCACGCGCGTTGCATTTGAGCCCGAACGTACTCGTGCAGCCCGGTGCCGAAAGCAAGCATCATCGCGATGACCATCTCGGCAACCGGCGTGCCGTGCGCCCCACGACCGTTGGTCAGGAGCAGTCCTCGATCATGGATGGCGTCGAGAGGCAGGTGATCCACCCCCGCGGATCGGCAGTGGATCCATTCCAGACTCCGCATAGCCGCGATCGTGTCGGCGGAAACATGGTCGCAGAAGAGCGCTCGAGCGCCCGCCAAGGCCTCATTCTCTATGGACTCGATGCGGCCGATATGGAACGTCACTTCGGGGAACGACTCGACGAGGCAGTCAAGATGGCTCTGATCGAGCGTCGTCGTGATCAGGGCTTCCACAGGGCCTCAGCGCTCACCTTCCAGACGGATGGTGCGCGCCCCAATCCTGTCAACGATGACCCCTGCCACGCTGGTCTCGACATCCAGGAACGCGGTCTTTGCATGGCCAAGCGCACGCAGCGGAACTTCGAACAACGTCGCAGTTGCGTCGCGGCTCACCCGGACTCCCGGCGGGATCGTTGAGGCCCTACCGCGAAGCGACACGTTGATCGCCCCGCTCATCGTTCCACGTTCCGGATCGCCCAGATATCTCAGGCATAGCCGCATTTGCGCGAGCGCGGATGGCCGCCCCACGGTCTCAACTCTGATGTGGAAGTTGGCCGCATCGGCGGCTGCCTCTACTACACGGATATCGGCGTACGGCTGCGCACGTCTAATGATATTGTCGTCCACCGCATCAAGCGCGATCGGTTTCATGGCCGCTGGTGCAACGAGATCATGCAGCAGCGTCATCGGGGATTGCGCAACCATCGCGTCAGGTATGGCACCGAGGAACTCGGTCGTTCTGACGAACGACATGAGGAACCGTCGTGCGATTGTGGTCTGGCTGCGGTATGCCTTGACTGCCCGCAACTTGGCCAGTACATCGTCACGCGACAGCCGGAGGCCGTGCCACTCGGTGTCGAGGCCGAACATCTCCGCGGGAGGAGCCAGCGCCGCGTCCGGCCTGAGCCCCTGAGGCTGCGGCCAGTCGCCCCGATGGATGAGCCAGTAATGGAGACGAAATGGCGCATGCGGATCCGTTCCGCCGGCGCGCGCGACGGCAACGGCCATCTGTGTGAAAGCCGACACGGCCGCATGGTCACCATGGTCATCCGCAGGATGCGGCAGGATCACATCTGTGGGTTCGAACTCCTCGATCTCTTGCCGGACGATCTCCAGCAACGAAGACCCGGAGAAAACCGCACCAGGCCGAACTGCCCATCCATAAGGCACCACAGATGTACCTGTCGTCTGAGAGGGCAGGGCCATCATGTTCGACCAGTTCGTACGCCAAAGCCGCATCAACACTCCATCGGGCATCCCGGCGAAGCGCAGGTCATCAGCCCGAAGGCCGAGTTCACGCATGGCCGCGATGGCCTCCGACCGCCTGTACTCGCCGAACTTGACGTACTCCGCAGGACTGATCCCCAGTTTGCGGTAATGGCGTCCGGCGGCAGCGCGGAAGCCGTCACCGTTGGTGATGAACAGAACCCGAACGGCTGCGCCTGAAGCTGCCGCCTGTTTGATCAGGCCCGCGCAAGCGAGGGTCTCGTCGTCCGGGTGTGGAGCCAGCACCATGAAGCGCCGATCGGCTGTGGGCGGTGGACAATCGAGGGCCAGATGGGTGGAAGCCATTCGGTCGGCTTCCTGCGTGCGAATGACGTAGCGCGCACTTGCGCCCCCGACCCATAGGCAGGGAAGCAACGCTGCTAGGATGATCCGTCGGGCAAGTGAATGCGCGCTCAAGTGCTCCCCTATTGGCGGTCAGAGGGCTTTCGTGTGCTTCGAGACCTGCTTATGGTGACGTTCGCCGGCATAGCGAACGCTTGCGGCATAGAATGGCGGAGCGAGTGGGATTCGAACCCACGAACAGGTGTTACCCCATTACACGATTTCCAGTCGTGCTCCTTAGGCCAGCTCGGACATCGCTCCGCGAGTCGGAGGCTAATATAGCAAAGCGCGCCGCCGGGTGTCAACCGGCGGCGCATCAGTTAGCTATCCGACCAAGTGGTCGGCAGTCGAAGCACTATGTCCTCGGGGTGCTTACCAGTCGCGCGGCCAGTTGCGGTTGTCCGTTGCCGCCCCCCGCCATGCTCCGCCCTCGAACACGAAGGACGTGTGGTAGAAGGACTGGGTCGCAGACGTCTTCACGTGGCCGTCCGTGAAGGAGCACACGGTCTGTCGGCCTGACATGAACTTGCGGATCGGCACGCTCCTCGTGAAGGTCGGGACGTTGGTGGATCCGGGCTGATGCGGCCCCCACACTCCGACATAGTACGGATCCGTCGCGATGTTGCCGATCTTGGCCTGCGGAGGTCGGCAAAGTTGCGCACCCTCAACGATCATGATCGTTTCTGACGGCTTGTTCAGGGAGGCCAGCGGCGCAGGGCGATTATACGATGGGTCCTGCCAGGGACCGTACGCCGAACTCCGCGCTGCCGGATTCACGTTCAGGTTGAGGCCGCCGAGCGTCCAATAGTTGTAGGCGTAGGTGTTGCTCAGGATCGAGAGCTGAGCCTTGGCGGTTGGGCACGCCCAGACGTCCTTGATCTCGGTTGAGTTGTTGGCGGAGTTGTACCGGATGCCCGACTTGATGTAAGGATCAACCAACCGGGGATACATTGTGCCCCAGATGTTCCAGCGGTACCCTCCCGTCCAGACGACAAACGTCTCGTCATAGTCCTGGGCGTACATGAGCATACCGGTGGCTATCTGCTTGAGGTTCGACGTACAGGCCGTCTGACGAGCCTTCTCGCGCGCCTGAGCGAACACAGGGAACAAGATGGCCGCCAGGATAGCGATAATAGCGATCACAACGAGCAGTTCGATTAGCGTGAAACCCTTGCGCATTTGCGTTTCCTTTCGCAACGTGAGCGCGCACTGCGCGGCGCCGCCACGTTCAGATGAGTGGTGGTGTCTCTACTGCATGCCTTCCGGCGGAAGCTCCAAACCCGCCGGTTCTTGCGACTGAGCGTCCTTGCCCGTCTCCGAACCGCCAGCGGCCTGTTTCACCGGAGGAGGAGGCGCCAAGGCCGACGCCGTCGGCTTTGAGCCTTCGCTGGTGTTGTCCCACTTCTCGCCCGGCGTGAACATGCGATAGGCGAAAACGCCGACAACGAGGACTACGACGGCGATGATCGCAACAAAGAGAGTGGTCGGAATCTCGCGCCGCACACTGAGGGCGGGCGAGGAGGAGGAAGCCTCGGGGGCACTGCTCGGAGGCCTTTTCGGCTCCGTCTTGCGCACGACTACAGGCACTTGTCCCAACTCCTTGGCTCGGACTCACCAGGAGCACTGGTCATGCAGATTATACACTGGACACCGACGCCGGTCAAGGGTAACTCACAAGGACTGCCCTCATGCCTCGCGTCAAAGGTCAGATGTGCTGCAGGGCAACTGCCCGATCCCGCCGGCCGCAACGTTGGTCGCCCCAGCCACGGCTGCAATGAGCATGTGCCATAATAGGCGCTAGCGGTACCCGAGCCGGATGGTTCGGCCGCGACATTGGCCAACCGAAGACCCGCCATGCCGCAGACCTCTGCGGCGACCGAATGCGATGACCCCGGCAGCAAACCGGGGTCATGGATTCCGGAGACGCCCTTATGCATGCTGAGCCTATCGAGACTACCACGCTGTCCAACGGGTTGCGCATTGTAACCGAACATGTCGCGTATGTTCAATCGGCCGCGATAGGGATCTGGGTGGACGTAGGCGGACGCTACGAGCGCTCAGACGAGCGCGGCATCACACACTTCATCGAGCATATGCTGTTCAAGGGCACCGAGCGTCGTTCGGCCAAGGAAATCGCGTCCGAGATCGAGTCCGTCGGCGGCAGTTTGAACGCATTCACCGAGAAGGAATATACGTGCTACTACGCCCGCGCACTGGCCGAGCACGCACCGCTCGTGCTGGACGTGCTTTCCGACATGCTTCTGCACTCGAAGCTCGACCCTGATGAGTTCGCCCGAGAACAGAATGTCGTCATCGAGGAGATCAAGCGGTACGAAGACACCCCCGACGATATCGTTCACGACCTGTTCGCCCGAGCCGTGTGGCAATCGCATCCTCTGGGTCATCCTATCGTCGGCACGGCGCGAAGCGTGGGCGGACTGACCGTTGATCATCTCCGAGGATTCCTGTCAACGCACTATGCTCCGTCTCGCATGGTGGTTGCCGTTGCCGGCAACGTTTCCCATCGCACCATCGTGCGGCTCGTCAGCAAGCTGCTGGGAGACATGCCGTCTCGTCCATCGCCGAGGCGCATCCGCTCGCCGATCGGCCACGGAACGAACGTGCGTCGGTCGAAACGTTCCGAGCAGATTCACTTCTGCCTCGGCGGTCCGACATACTCTCAGACCGATGACAGGCGTTACCCTCTCACGATCCTCGACATGGTCCTTGGCGGGAACATGAGCTCAAGGCTCTTCCAGGAGGTGCGCGAGAAGCGAGGCCTCGTGTACGCAATCGGATCCTACACGAGTGCGTTCCGTGACTGCGGCCTCCTGACGATCTACGGCGGCACGAGCCCGATCACGCTGCAGGAGGTGACGGATGTGACGCTCGCCGAGATCGAGAGCATCCGACGGAACGGCCTCAAAGCCGAGGAGATCGAACGCGCAAAGATGCAGATCCGCGGGGCCATGGTGATTGGACTGGAGAGCATGAGCAACCGCATGATGCGTTTGGGCAAGTCCACCCTCTATCACAACCGCGTCATTCCGTTGGCCGAGATTGAAAGGTCTGTGTGCCGCGTCACCGCCGAGGACATTCTGGAAGTTGCGAACGAGACGCTGGCCCCGGAGCGCATGAGTTTCGCTGCGGTGGGCCCCTTCAAGCGCGGGGAGGTGCGCGCATGATCAGAGTGGCCATCTCAGGCGCAGCCGGACGCATGGGGCGCGAGGTTGCTGCCGCAGTCCTTGCCGAGTCCGACATGCGACTGTCCGCCGCCATTGACCGTACACACCCAGGCGACGACGCCGGCGTGCTTGCTGGTGTTGGGCCCTGTGGCATCATCATCAGCGACTGGCCCGATGCCCAGGCTCTGCGCGACGCCGCAGACGTCCTCGTGGACTTCACTGGTCCCCATTCGGCCGCCGATAACGCTCTGAGGGCGCTGGAGGCCGGTGTGTCTCCCGTCGTAGGGACAACGGGAATCAGTCCGGATGACCTCCAGCGGATAGCGGACACAGCCGAAAGGCGTGCCATCGGAGCGCTGGTCGCGCCGAACTTCGCCATCGGGGCAGTTCTCATGATGCGGTTCGCGGAACAGGCCGCCAAGTACATGCCTGATGTCGAGATCATCGAACTGCATCATCCCGCCAAACTGGACGCTCCTTCGGGTACGGCCAAGCTGACAGCCCAGCGGGTTCAGGCCGCTCTCCCTGCTGATGCGCGAAGCCCGGTGCCCATTCACAGCGTGCGGCTGAAGGGCCTGGTCGCCCATCAGGAGGTGATCTTTGGCGCGCTGGGTCAGACCCTGACCATCCGGCACGACAGCCTGGATCGGAAGTCATTCATGCCCGGAGTGCTGCTGGCAGTTCGACGCGTTCGCGAACTTCGTGGGCTTGTCGTTGGGCTGGACGGGGTTCTCGACCTGTAGCCGAAAGCGACGAATATGGGCGCAGAACCGTTGCTCCCCGACATCCTCTCGACGAATCTGACCGTCGTCTTTGTCGGGGCCGCTCCGAGTCTCGCTGCCGCGCGTTGCGGCCATTACTATGCTGGTTCTCGCAACCGCTTCTGGCAGCTTCTATATCAGTCCGGCTTCACGCCGCGCCAACTGGACGCAACAGAGGATCGCGAAGTTCTTCGCTATGGGATCGGCCTCACAGCCATTCTCCCCCACTGCATCTCGGCTATGAATGCGTGGCTCCCCGAACCCTCCCAGCAGGATAGGCGCGCGTTGCAGGACAAACTCGTCGCATTCGCACCTCGCATCGTCTGCTACAATGGCAAGGACGTGTACAGGATGTGCACCGGCGCCCCTGATGTTCAGTGGGGTCTGCTCCACGAGCGCGTCGGGAGATCCGCGCAGTTCGTAGTGCACAGCTCAAGCGGCCGTGCCGATCGCTGGGGGGCAGATCGCCTCTATCTGTACCGGGAGCTGCGAAGTCTCTGCCTGCAAGCGGCTGGAACACGAAACGCGCCAGTACCGTAACATATGCAAGACCCTCCCATGGAAGCAAGACACCGCATATGGGCTGTGCTGTGGGCAACAGTGGTACTGGCACTCAGTACCATGGCCTCGTTCCACCACACATGCTCTCATGATGCCGGCGATCGTGGCGCATCCTCCATGCAGCCCGACCACTCGTGCATCGCCTGTCAGCTCGGAGCGGCCGAACGCAATACTGTGCCGGCGTGCGTTGCGCCGGTAACGTCCTACACGGCCTCTGACATTGTCCTGCCCGTCGCAGTCGCACCTGCCGTTGCCCCGGCATTTCCGGTGGCGCTCCGCGCTCCGCCTGCCTTCTCCTGCTGAACGCCGTTCATCACGCATCGAGGACTGGCCTGCCGATGGCCTCTTCGTCGCAACTCTTCTCGGGACGCCTTCGGTGTCCGGAGGCCAGCAATGAACGCAACTTCACAGGAGAACGACTTCCATGTCAATCATACGTGTTCCGGCACAGCTCGGCGCGCTCGCGATCGCCATCGCCTGTCTGGCACCTGGCCGTAGTCTGGCGCAGTCGGGTCAGAACTCCGACATCGCGGAGCTGCGTCGCATCATTGAACAACAACAGCGGACCATACAGGAGCTGACTGAACGTGTCGCCGCGCTGGAATCGGGCAAGAGAGCCGCAGAGCCCGAAGATGAAATACCGCCCGCCGAGATTCCGGAATCGCCGTTTGAACGGGCATCCGGTGGAGCAGCCTTCACACCTGACATTGCCGTCATAGGGACCCACGGCGGTATGTTCTTGGTCCCGCGCGGATATGCGGGCCGCAATCGCTTCGAACTGGGCGAACTCGAGATCGCCCTTCAGCAGCCGTTGTATACGGGAATGAACTTCTTCGCGACGCTCGCGGGCGGCTCCGACGCTGGCTTCGCGATAGGCGTAGAGGAAGCCTATGCCTCCCTGTCGCGTCCGTTCAAGGGACCCTTTGACGCAGTCATCGGGAAGCGCCGACTTCAGTTCGGAAAGCTTAATCCGCTTCACCCGCACTCGTGGCGTCAGGCAGACCAACCTGCGCCGATAGGCGCGTTCCTTGGGGAAGAGGGGCTGTTCGGCAACGGCGCATCGCTCAACTACACTCTCCCCGTCAAGGGGCTCTTCGCCAACCTCGAGATCGGCCTGTGGAAGAACGATCAGGCTCACGTTCACGCCGAAGAAGCCGAGGATGACCATGACCACGGTCATCCCGGAATCGGCATTTCAGGCGACATGCCTGCAGCACGCCTCTGGCTATCCAAAGCCGTCGGAACGGGTGCCGAGATCGAGCTAGGCGGCAGCCATGCCTTCGGACGTGCCGACAATGGAGACAACATCCGTCTGACCGGAGCCGACCTTACCCTCCGAACCTATCCCTCCGCGTTCAGCAGGCTGCAGCTTCAGGCCGAGGTGTTCTGGCATAACCGGCGCGATCGTGAGCACTCGACTGGATCACACACACGCTCGGGCCACTATGCGCTTCTCAGCTACGCGCCCGACAAGTACTACGAGTATGGCGTTCGGTACGACAACACACGATACCCTTGGCCCATACACGGACGCGAACAGAGTCTGTCGTTGATCGCGACACATAGGCTCACCGAGGCGACGCTCATGCGCTTGCAGTTGAAGTACGGCGACCGCACGACCGATGTGTTCCTCCCCGCTCGCCGAGGCTTCAGTGAGGTCTTTCTGCAGTTCATCTGGGGAGCCGGATCACACACGCATCCGTTGCAGTGAAGGACAAGGAGATACGACCATGACATTACGAGGCCTCATCTGGACTGCGGTTGCAGCCGCCGCGACTATGCCGCTCTCGGCGGCAGGCGCGCCGATCAAGGTGATCACCACAGATACCAATCTCGCCGATCTGGCTCGACAGGTCGGCGGCCCGCGAGTCGCTGTTGAGTCTCTTAGCCGCGCAAACGACGACCCCCACCACATTGACCCCAGGCCCTCAATGGTGGTGAAGCTCGCACGTGCCGACGTGTTCGTCCGCATGGGCATGGACCTGGACATGTGGGCGGACGCACTGCTCGATCGGTGCGGCAATCGCAAGGTTCAGCGAGGAGGCAAGGGGTACACCGACTGCTCGGGAGCCATCAAGCCTCGCGAGGTGCCAACCGGCCGCCTCGATCCCTCGCTTGGCGACATACACGCCTTCGGCAACCCGCACTACCTTATGGATCCCGGCAACGGCGTTGCAGCCGCGGCTGCGATTGCCGGCGCGCTGATCCGAGTTGATCCCGGCAATCGGACCGAGTACGAGTCCCGTCTCAGATCGTTCCGCGAGCAGATCGCAACGGCCATGAAGCGATGGCGTGCCCAACTTCAGCCTCTGAAGGGCACTCCGATCGTCATATACCATCGAAACTGGGTTTACTTCACCGCTCGGTTTGGTCTGCGCGAGTACGCAACGATAGAGCCTAAGCCCGGAGTTCCCCCGTCGCCGGGCCACATTCAGAACCTGATTGCCAGCATGAAGCGCGACGGCGTGCGGATCCTGCTGTTTGAGACTTACAGAGACCGGAGGTACGCCGACAGGATTCTTTCGGCCACGGGCGGGCGCCTGGTGGTCGCGCCCATCGCGGTTGATGCGGAGCCCGGCGTCAGCTCGTACTTCGCCCTGTTCGACTGTATCGTCGAACGGCTACGCAGCGCCGGACGCTGACCATGCAGCCTCTGATCAGCCTAGCAGGAGCCGATCTCGGCTACGGAAGGACGAGGGTGCTCGAAGGCGTCACACTCGATGTTCATTCCGGCGACTACCTCGGAATCGTTGGACCGAACGGTTCCGGCAAGACCACACTGCTGAAAACGATACTCGGACTGATCCGGCCTCTGGCCGGATCAGTCCGCATACCCGACGCCGGACATACCATCGGATACGTCCCGCAGCGTGACACTCTCGATACGATCTTCCCGTTGTCCGTGCTTGACATTGTCTTGATGGGTCTCTACGACAAGCTGCACCCGGTAGGCCGGCCTCGACGCCAACACCGAGATGCGGCAATGACTGCGCTTGGCCATGTTGGGATCGCCGAGCTCGCGCAGCGCGAATACGCGAGTCTGTCGGGCGGACAGAAGCAGAGGACGATCATCGCGCGAGCGCTCGTGGCCGAGCCCAAGTTGCTCCTGCTCGACGAGCCAACCAATGGCATGGACCTCCCGAGCGAAACCGGGATACTGGCCTTGATCAGCCATCTCCACGACGAGCACGGCATCACGGTTCTCCTGGTCAGCCATCTGCTGCACACGGTGATCAACCACGCAGATCGGATCGCATTCGTCACGGACCGCTCGATCCGGGTGATGGACACTGATGAGGTCGTATCCACTTCCCGGCTCTCCGAGCTGTACCGGTTGCCGATTCGGATCGGTCGGATCGAAGACCGCTACGTAATCCTGGCCGACACTGCCTACTCCGAACCTGCTGCGACTAGAGCCCGACAATGACCTTGGACGACCTCTTGTTCGGATTGCGCCTCAACGCCCTTGGCCTCATGGCCAGCATGCTCATTGCGGCTACATGCGCGTTCCTTGGCGTCTACGTAGTGCTGAAGCGCATCGTCTTTGTCGGTGTCTCTTTGGCTCAGATATCGTCCGCTGGTGTTGCTCTCGCCTTCCTAGTTGGGCCCGCCATGGCCACGGTCGCCCATCGGTTTGTGCACTCCGCATGGCCGTTCAACTATCTTTCAGTCTGCCTTGAGTGGATCGCGGTGACACCCATGTCAGTGTCGCTGTTGCTGACAATGGCGGCAGTGCTGGGGTTCGCGAGGCCGTCGCTCGGGAAAGGCATCCCCCGAGATGCGCTCATCGGCATCGGCTATGTTGTCGCGTCGGCTCTGACGCTTCTCTTCATCCTTCGCAGCGCGAAGGGTATGGATGACGTACGCGAGCTGCTTGACGGCAGCGTCATCACCGTTCAGACAGGCAGTCTTGTTGCCATGCTTGCCATCTTTGGAGCGGTAGCGTTGGTGCATGCCCTGTTTTACAAGCAGATGCTCTTCGTGTCGTTCGATCCGGAGATGGCGGCCTCGCGTGGATACAAGGTTCATCGGTGGGAGACGCTGTTCTTTCTGACGCTCGGCGCGACAATCTCAGTCTCGATGCAGCAGGCGGGATTGCTCACCGTTTTCTCGATGATGGTAATGCCTGCCGCAACGGGGCTGCTTGCGTCCCGACGCATGTCAGGGGTGTTCACGGTTGCCATGGTAAGCGGCCTGGCTGCGTCCGCAATCGGATTCACCCTGGCGCTGATGTGGGATTTGCCCGTCAGCCCGCCGACGATCGGAGCATCGGCGGTCTTGCTGCTTGCGACCTACCTCGTGCGGCGTCGGGGATAGGCCTCACCAGCCCAGAAACGTCGCGAGCAGATACCCGAGGAGCACCACCACCAATGGGATCCCGACAGCGGCGATGATGATCATGCCGATTCGGCTGCCCGAGCCGAACGGCGACATGTCCCCGCAGAAGGGGCATCTCGTCCACCGGCGGCCGATCATGCGGCCACACGACGGGCACGGCGCCATCTTGGAGTGCCCTCGGTGGCGTCTATGTCGTCGGTGCGACGATGATGTCCTGCTTGACCCGGACGCTGGCGCTCGGTCCGGTGACCCGTCCGACTGCGTCATCCCATTTCCTGCCCTGATGTAAACAGTCTACGACTAAGCCCATTGGATGTACGCTGGAAATCGGCGCGGCAATGACGGATCTCCGACATGGCTGCGTCGGTGTGAAGAATGGGCGATACAAGATTTGAACTTGTGACCTCCTCGGTGTCAACGAGGCGCTCTCCCCCTGAGCTAACCGCCCATGCGGGAGTATTATATAGCCTAACGGTATCCGCAAACAAGTGCCCATCACCCGCATTTCCGGAGGTTGCTCCGTTGTCCGACCCGGACACGTTCGGCCTAAGCGAGCCCCAGTGCATCCGCACCACTGTAGCAGACGTAGCCACTACGGGAACAGGTTCCACCTGTAATGTGCTGACGTATCGGATACCCGGGCATCTTCGAGCCGACATCGGTTCCGGTTCCGTGGTCGTCGTGACCGTCCGCAGCCGCGACGTCATCGGCTTCGTATTGAGAACCTGGGAGATGCCGAGCTCGGACGCGCTGTTTGAGCGCCTCGTTGACATAGCGGCTGTCGCCAACAATGTCCCTCCGCTGACGCCTGCCGAGCTGTCAATCGCCGAATGGATGGCGGATCGCTGGCTCGGTACGATCGCCGGTGCAGTCAGGGCCATCAAAGGGCCCTATCTCAGCGCCAGGGTGCAGCGCGAGATCGCTATCACCGACGAAGGACGTCGGTTTAGCGAGGCCGGGAGCGATGCGTCTGACGCGTCTGACATAGACTTCCTCGGCAAGATCGCTGCGCTCGATTCGCCGGCCGCTCTTAGCGATGTGATGAATGCACAGACCGGACACGATGTGGCGCCCATGCTGGAGCGTCTCGTCCGGCGAGGCCTGATCACGATCCGCGTCTCACTCATGCCGACAGGCGCTCGCCCGTTTCTGGCGAGGGTGGTCATGCTCGCGAAGGGGATGACCACTGAAGACCCCTCCCTATCCGATCCCCAGCGACGCGTCGTTCAAGCGCTCACGAATCGCCTGACGCCCGAGCGTGCCCCCACAGTGGCCGAGCTGGCCCGCGAGGCGCATACCACCCGTGCGACGATTGAGCGGATGGTGAGCCGGCAATGGCTGATTGCGCGTGAAGTGCGCCGATTGCGGCGACCGGGTAATGCTCCGCTTGGTGCGGATGGCGCTCCACGGCTTAACGATGAGCAGATGAGGGCTGTCGCATCCATCGTCCATGAGATGAGCGCTCGTCCGGAAACGCGACGCCCAATACTTCTCCATGGGGTCACGGGCAGCGGCAAGACTGAAGTCTATCTCGCCGCGATCGAAGCAGCCAGACGACACGGGCGAGGGGCCATATTGATCGTGCCGGAGATTGCGCTGACATCTCAGATTGTAGACCTGGTTTCCGCCAGGTTCGGCCATGACGTGGCGGTCCTCCACAGTCGGCTTGGCCAGGGCGAACGTTACGATGAATGGGCCCGCGTCGCCGACGGGTCAGCTTCCATCGCAATCGGTGCGCGATCAGCGGTATTTGCCCCCGTCGAAAACCTTGGCATCATTATCATTGACGAAGAACACGAGGCTTCCTATAAGCAGGAGGCCATGCCCCGATATCATGCCCGCGACGTAGCCGTCAAGAGGGCCTCGATGGTTGGCGCCGTTGTCGTCCTCGGCACCGCTACCCCAGCGCTAGAGAGCTACCGGGCAGCGCTGGATGGCGACTACGGCCTGGCGGTTCTGCCGCGCCGGATCGGCGGGAAGTCGCTCCCTCTGGTTCACGTGGTGGACATGCGCGAGCAGTTCAAACGGGCTCCCAGCGTATTCTCCGAAATGCTTACCGAGGCGATCCATGGCAGACTCCACCGCGGCGAGCAGACGGTCCTGTTCCTCAACCGCAGGGGATACGCCCAGTTCGTGCTGTGCCGCGACTGCGGGTACGTGGCTCGATGCACCGAGTGCTCCGTCTCTCTGACCTTGCATGCGTCGGATCGGTCCCTCAGGTGTCATCACTGCGGAGCGACTGTCGAGCCCCCTGCCTTCTGTCCAGACTGTCGTGGGCACAGGCTGCGCGGGTTCGGACTTGGCACGGAGAGGGTCGAGGCCGAGATCAGACAGCTCTTCCCGGATGCGCGGCTTGTGCGGATGGATCGCGACACGACCCAGCGAAAGGATTCCCATTCGGCGCTGATCCGACAGATCCGAAACGGTGAGGCCGACATCTTGATCGGCACGCAGATGGTCGCCAAAGGCTTCGACTTCCCAAATGTGACCCTTGTCGGCGTTGTGAGTGCCGACAGCGGCCTCCATATCCCCGACTTCCGAGCGTCGGAGCGCACCTTTCAAATCCTCGCGCAGGTGGCAGGCCGCGCAGGGAGGGGCTCGACGCCAGGGGAGGTCATCGTTCAGACCTTCACGCCCGACCACTACGCAATCAAGTGTGCGGCAAGGCAGGATTATCAGTCGTTCTACGCGAAAGAGATCGAACAACGACGCGAACTCGGCTATCCCCCGTTCGGTGTCCTTGCCAACATCGTCGCCTCATCCGAAGATGAGCGGACTGCACAAATGGCAACGCAGGCGGTTGCCGCGGCGTTGCGCGATACAGGCATTGACGTCGAGGTGATCGGCCCGTCGCCCGCTCCGTTGATGCGGCTGCGGGGTCGCTTCCGGTGGCACACGGTGGTCCGAGGATCCGATCGCAGTGCAGTAGTGGAGGCGTGTCGCAAGGCTGTCTCGTCCGTTACGTCCGCCGCACGCGGAGTTCTGACTGTGGACATTGATCCGACATCACTGGCATGATACTTCCATCCCTTCGAACGGTCCCGCTCATCGCTGCCTTGATGGCGGCGTTGTTGCTGTCCTGCATGGACCTCGCGCCTCAAACCCGACTGAGCCGCGACGCCCTGAGGATTCCGGCACGTTCAACCCGACTGCTTGTTGTCAAGCCGGCCGGGCGAGCTCATAGCGGCTATCCATCGCTCCGCGACTACATGCGGATCCTTGAGCGCTTGCCGGCATATGTTGAGCGAGGCTGGCGAACGCCCGAACAGACCGGGCATCCTGTCGGTTTCTTCGGTGACCCGGACAACGCTGAAATGGGTCTGCGCTCCATGGGCAACGTGGTCGTGTCCCTTGCCCTGCTCGCAACGGATCCCGCTTACGACCGGCGCGTTACCGGTTTCGACTCCGAGTGGTGCCTGCGGCGCGCGCGCGAATGTCTTGCCTACATGACGCGCGGTCACGTGACCGGAGATCTCCCATGCGCCAACGGAAAACCATGGGGCAACCACTGGCAGAGCGCCTGGTGGGCCGCCAAGATGGCCGTCGGCGCCACGCTGATGTGGGAACGGCTCACCAATGCGGAGCGAGTGGCCGTACGTCGCGTGGTCGTCTATGAGGCCGACCGCCATCTTGACCGGCGAGCTCCGGGCGGCGTCCTGAGCAACACGAGGTCCGAAGAAAACGCATGGGACACCGAGGTGCTCGCCGCAGCGCTTGCAATGATGCCCGAGCACCCGCATGCTCCCGCCTGGCGCGCCAAGCTGATCGAGTTTGCCGCCAACTCCCTCTCGGCGCCTCAGGACGCGTACGACACGCGTCTTCTCGACGGAAGGCCCATTAAGGACCAGGTGTATACCGCGAATGTCCATCGCGACTACACCATCGAGAACCATGGCGCGTACCATACCTGCTACATGGCCTGCCCATTGCACTCCCTCACATGGGGATACTACGCGATGGCTGCAGCGGGCCAACAACCGCCCGAGGCCCAGTTCCACCACTTCCTCGACGTCTGGCGCCGTCTGAAACCGACCTTCCTTACGCATCGCTTCGCCTATCCGGCCGGCAAAGACTGGCCCAGATACGCCTATGGCATGTCGTTCATCATGCCCGCCCTTACGGTGCTGCAGTATCGGTTCGGTGAGCGCGAGGCAAGATACATCGAACAGCAGCGCCTGCTCGCGCTCGAAGCCGAGCAGGTTGCCAACGCCGACGGTACCTTCTACGCGCGTCGTTTCACCCGCAATATCATGGTGGATCGGATGGCCGAGTACGAGACCGACACCTATGCCAACCTCACCCTGTGCTGCCTGATCCACAAGCGCTTCGGTCCGCCGCAACGGACCATGTCGTCCTCGGAGGCGCGCTCGCGGTTGGCCGGCAGTCACGTGAGCGCCGAATCCGGCATCGCCTACGCTCGGGACCGAAAGGCCTTCGCTTCGTTCGCCTGGAGGCGTCTCGATGGTCCCTACCCGACCGCTCTTTTCCTTCCCGTTGATGGCGACGACCTTGCCGAATGGGGAACCGGCAATCTGGTAGGACGGATTACCGTTGACGGCGTAGACCCCCGGCGGACGAAGACCACTGCCAGTTCCAGCGCCGTAGGCGGACAACTGGAGGCCCGAGGTTCGCTGAGTTACTATGCCAAGACAGGGTCGCCCCTGTATACGCACCGGATCACCTTCAAGGCTGACTGCGTCGCAGGCCATGCCACTGTCGCCTATGACTTCATTGCGGATGCCGCAATCGAGGTCAAACTCCGCGAGGGACTGCGCCTTCATGTCGCCAATAGCCTGTTCAACGGCTTTTCGCGCATCTGGAGACACGGCGGCTCCACGTTCCGGCAGCATTTCGTCCCACGTGAGCCCCCTCCTGAACGCGAAACTCTTCGCGAGGTTCGGTTCGACGGTCCGGTTGTCAACGTTGACGACACTCTGGGCGTCGCTGATCTGACTGGCAAAGGCGGCTTCGCTCTTCGTGTATCGGATCGCGGCAACGCCCCGTGGGGCAGCATCAACTATGCGGTTCTGGATTGCCCGCCGATCGAGCCGCAGTCGCGCACCTTCGCGCCCGGCGAGACGATCCTATCGGGCCGCTTCCTGTTGGTGATCGGCAGTCATGGGCAGACGCGCGCTGCTTGGCGAACCGCAGTGCGCAAAGGCGCAGGATCAATCCGATAACGAGGAGGATGCCGTGTCCACACGCGTGCTCGACCGCCCCGTAGCGCCGGATGCCGAGGCCTTCATACGATGCATCATGAGGGAAGGCACTCCCAACCGGGTCCATCATATCGAGTTGTTCCTTGACCCGGAGGTGAACGATGCGGTCGCACGACGCTTCGACCTTGAACCCGCAAGCGCGTCTGATCCGTTCGATCATGCCATGCGCCGTTACGTCGCCATCCAGCGTTTCCTGGGCTACGACTACGTTCGGTGCGGGGTCGAGGATATGGCCTGGCCCATGAACCGCGATGCGACAGACGATACTGCCGAGCTCGTGCGGGCGGGTGGACGCAGTTACATCAACGAACATCGAGGCCCCATCGCCAACTGGGATGAGTTCGAGCGCTATCCGTGGCCTGACCCAGACAGGGCCCGGACGCGCGCGCTGGAGTGGTGCGAGAAGTACCTGCCCGACGACATGTGCGTTGTCGCCGGCGGCGGCTTCGGCCATATCGCCGAGCACCTGGTCTGGCTGATGGGCTATGAGACCATATGCTACGCCCTCTACGATCAGCGCGACCTGGTAAGGGCGATTAGCGATCGCCTCGTGTCCATCTTCATCCGCGTGATGGAGATAGTCCTGCAGTTCCCAAGGGTTGCCGCCACATGGGGCAGTGACGACCTCGGACACAAGACGGGAACCCTGATCAGCCCGGCCGATACCCGCGAGTTCATGCTGCCTGGACACAAGCAACTGGCCGAGATGAGCCACCGCGCAGGCCGCCCCTACCTGCTCCACTCGTGCGGCAACCTCTCCGCGATCATGGACGACCTGGTGAACGACGTGCGGATTGATGCAAAGCACTCCTTCGAAGACACGATCGAGCAGGTGACCGACGCCAAGGACACCTACGGTCGGAGCATTGCCCTCCTCGGCGGGATTGATGTGGACTTCCTCTGTACGGCCGACGAAGAGATGATCCGCAAGCGCGTCCGCACCACGCTGGCGAAGTGCATGCCCGGCGGCGGGTACTGCCTCGGCACCGGCAACAGTGTGGCGAACTACATCCCGCTCGACAACTACCTTACGATGCTCGACGAAGGTCGAAGGTGGCAGGGATAGCTTGCGATGGTGCACGTCGGGCGCCGACGCCAACCGGCGGCACTGACGGCCTCGGATAACAGCGCCTACGCGTCGGATCCGGGCTTCGCCGCCTTCACCATGTAGAGCAACATGACCGTCTTCGTCTTGGCCAGAATGGAATGCGGCATGTTCGCCGGCATGGACGCCCAGAAGCCGGGGGATGCCAACCGACGATCGTCACCGATCACAACATCGGCCTCACCACTCAAGATGTGGATGGTCGCGGGCACGGACGCCGTATGCTCCGACAGCTCCTGGCCGGCGTCAAAGCCGAACAGCACAACCTTGATATGCTGATCACTGAGAAGGGTCCGGCTGATGATTCCGGCCGTCGGTATCTCGGCATCGCTGTGTATGTTGTCCTGAATGATGGTCTCGGCCACTTCTTCACGTTCCTCCGAACCCGGCATTGAGGTCTCCGGTACGCGCATTATACCTACCTTCAGGTCCGCTTTGATGCCGCTGCTTCCGCTTGACTTTGACGGCTCAGTTGCCGTATACTCTGCCTGTTTCCGGTCAGTCCGGCAAGATGCGCTCGTAGCTCAGCGGATAGAGCGACAGGTTGCGGACCTGTAGGTCGGGGGTTCAAGTCCCTCCGAGCGCGCCACGGGAGCTGAAGGCGTGGATCCGTCTTCAGCTTCTGCTTTGTCTGTCTGCCCTCGTAGCTCAGTGGATAGAGCTGGGGCGTCCTAAGCCCTGAGTCGGGGGTTCGATTCCCTCCGAGGGCGCTCTTCCGTACCATGCGGAGGGGTCGCATAGTGGTCGAGTGCGCCCGCCTCGAAAGCGGGTAGGCCAAAAGCCTCGCGGGTTCGAATCCCGCCCCCTCCGTATTCCTCTCCGGGATGCAGGCGCTGCCTTGCGGCTGCCTGCTCATCTACGCCGAGTGTCTTCCGGCACGATTTCCCTGGAACCAAGCACGACGGCTGTTACGTAAGGACACTTGACATACATGCACTCAAGTGGAATAATAGTCGAGCACTAACTTGCAGCGCTTTAGGGCGCCGGTCTCAGTTGGAGGAACCGAAATGGCTAAGACGGTTGGCATTGATCTCGGAACGACGAACTCCGTGGTCGCAGTTTTGGAGGGCGGTGAGCCCGTTGTCATCCCGAACGCCGAAGGGAGCAGATTGACTTCCTCGGTGGTGGGCTTCAACAAGGCTGGAGAGCGTCTGGTGGGAGCGGCCGCCAAACGCCAGGCCGTCATCAACCCCGGGCGCACGGTCATATCCATCAAGCGGCGCATGGGTACGAACGAGAAGATCGCCATTGACGATCGTACATACACCCCCGAGCAGATATCTGCGATGATCCTGCAGAAGCTGAAGACCGATGCGGAAGATTACCTCGGCGAGAAGGTGGAGTCGGCCGTCATCACGGTTCCTGCCTACTTCAATGATGCTCAGCGCACAGCCACAAAGAACGCCGGCGAGATTGCAGGATTGAAGGTACTTCGCATCATCAACGAGCCCACCGCGGCCGCTCTGGCGTATGGCCTCGACAAGAAGAAGAACGAGACCATCCTCGTCTTCGACCTGGGCGGCGGAACCTTCGACGTCTCGGTGCTCGAAGTCGGTGACGGGCTCTTCGAGGTCAAGTCCACGGCAGGTGACACAAACCTGGGCGGCGACGACTGGGACGAGCGTATCGTTCAGTACGTCGCGGCGGAGTTCAAGAAGGAGCACGGCATTGACCTGACCAAGGACCGACAGGCGATGCAGCGCATCCGAGAGGCTGCCGAAAAGGCCAAGATCGAGCTGTCCAATGTTGTTCAGGCCAACATCAACCTGCCGTACATCAGTGCGGTTTCCGACCGCGCCCTTCACCTCGACGTCACGCTGACCCGCGCGAAGTTCGAGGAACTGACCCGCGACCTTCTTGAGCGATGTGAGGTGCCCTTCAGGAGAGCGATTCAGGACGCGAAGATCACTTCCTCGCAGATAGACGAGATCGTTCTGGTCGGCGGCTCGACGCGCATGCCGATGGTTCAGGAACTGGTCCGTAAACTCGGCAACGGCAAGGACCCCAATAAGGGCGTCAACCCCGATGAGGTCGTTGCCGTAGGCGCTGCCATCCAGGCCGGCGTTCTCGCAGGAGAAGTTAAGGATGTTGTCCTGCTGGACGTGACGCCCCTGTCGCTCGGCATCGAGACGCTTGGCGGTGTCTTCACCAAGCTCATCGAACGCAACACCACGATTCCAGTCCGCAAGTCCGAGGTGTTTTCAACCGCCGACGACGGTCAGACAACCGTCCATGTCAAGGTTTTCCAGGGTGAACGCGAAATAGCCGCGCACAACAAGCTGCTCGGCGATTTCGTCCTGACCGGTCTGCCGCCGGCGCCGCGAGGGGTGCCGCAAATCGAAGTCACGTTCGACATTGATGCCAACGGCATCGTCAACGTATCGGCGAAGGATCGCGCAACAGGTAAGGAGCAGAGCATCACGATCACCGGCTCCAGCAACCTCGACAAGCGCGACATACAGCGGATGGTTCAGGAGGCCGCATCCCATGCCGAAGAGGACCGACGGCAGAAGGAGCTGGCTGAGGTCAAGAACCAGGCCGACTCGCTGCTCTACCAGACCGAGCGGCTCCTGAAGGATCTCGGCGACAAGGTGCCTTCCGACGAGCGGCTGCGCATTGAGACCGCCATGGAGAATGTCAAGCAGGCGGTCAAGTCCAGTGAGGCGGCCGACATTAAGCGGACTGTCGAAGAGCTTCAGCAAGCGAGCTACAAGCTGAGCGAGATACTGTATAAGCAGACCGCGGCCCAGCCTGGCGGCGGTGCCGATGCGGGTGTCGGCGAGGGGGCCGCGCCCAGTGCATCCGACGCAACTGACGACGTCATTGACGCGGAGTTCAAGCAGTAGCCGTAAGCACTGCGGCAACTCAAGAGCGGTTGTCTGATGGGATAGGGGTTGTACCGTGAACCGGCCTCAATACCGGGACTACTACAAGATCCTTGGGGTTAGCCGTGGAGCCGACGAGAAGGAGATCAAGTCGGCTTACCGGCGGCTTGCCCGCAAGTACCACCCCGACGTCAATCCCGGCGACAAGTCCGCCGAAGAACGGTTCAAAGAGATCAGCGAGGCATATGACGTACTGAGCGACCCCCACAAGCGCGCTCAGTACGATAGCTTCGGCGACGAGTGGAGAGCATTCAGTCAGGCCGGCGCCAGACCAGGCCCCAACCCGTTCCAGACGCCGCCTGAGGGCTTCGAGTTCAGCTTCGGTGCAGGCAGCCAGAGCCTGAATGACTTCTTCGAAAGCCTGTTCGGTGGTCGTCCAGGGCGCGCAAAGCGTGCGGCTTCCCGCGGCGAGGACGTTGAGTTCGGCATAGACGTCACGCTCGAAGAAGTGATGCACGGATGCGTCAAGGAACACACAGTCAACATCGAGGACATATGCAGCGCCTGCGGCGGGAGCGGAGCAACGCGGCGATCCCGCGGCGGTTTCGATATCGGCGCTCCCCCCTGCCCTGCGTGCCGAGGGCAAGGCAGAACTCCTCGGTCTCGCCGCATAAAGGTCAAAGTTCCTGCCGGTGTCGAGGATGGACGTCGGCTCTGCCTGAAGGGCCAGGGAGGCTCCGGTCCTGACGGCACCCGCGGTGACCTCTACCTGGTAGTCCGCGTCAGACCGCATCCTGACTTCAAGCTCCAGGATCGAGACATACACACTGATGTTGACGTGCCGTATACGGTCGCGGCTCTAGGCGGCGAGGTGGAGGTCAAGACACCGACCGGAACTCGATCGCTGAGCGTGCCCCCCGGCGTCCAGAGCGGTCAGAAGCTGCGAGTCGCCGGGCAAGGCATGCCGAATCCCGGCGGTCGGCCTGGAGACCTCTATGCCCGCTTACGCCTTACGGTACCGAAAGAGCTGACGCCGCGCGAGCGGGAGCTCTTGACGGAGCTGGGGCGTCTGCGCGGCGATGTCACGCGCCCCTGAGCTCGGAGGTCTAGAGCAGATGACACGTGCCCCCCAAGAACCGGTATACATGATCAGCGTTGCGGCCCAGCTCACCGGACTGCATCCCCAGACGGTTCGCCTCTATGAGAGGCTGGGACTGGTCACGCCGCGACGTGTCAGCAACAAGAACCGTCTCTATTCGGATTCCGACATAGCCCGCCTGCAGCAGATACGACGGTTTACGCGCGACATGGGCGTCAATCTGGCGGGCGTCGAGGTTATCCTGGACCTGCTCCGGCGCATCGAAGATATGCAGGAGGAGCTCGATCGCCTGCGACAGGCAGTCAGCGCTCCCCCTCCCGAGAGTTAGCCGCCCAGCCGAGCCACCGTCAACATCAATGCCTGAAGTGACGGATGCCCGTGTAGACCATGGCCATTCCGTGCTTGTCGCATACCGCGACGGTATCGGCATCGCGTCGTGACCCGCCCGGCTGAATGATCGCCGTTACACCAGCCGCAGCCGCTGCTTCTGCCCCATCCGCGAACGGGAAGAACGCATCGGACGCCAGCACTGAGCCTGACGCGTTGGCGCCTGCGCCCTCGACCGCAAGCCTTACGGACTGGACGCGGTTCATCTGACCCGCACCTACGCCGACAAGCTGCCGCCCACGCCCAAGCACGATGGCGTTCGACTTAACGTGCCGTACCATGCGCCAGGCGAACATGAGCGCATCCATCTCCTCAGCCGTTGGGGACCGACGAGTTACCACAGACACATCGTCGCTGGAGATCAACTTCAGGTCTCTATCTTGTACAACCATGCCGCCGACAAGCTTCTTGACGTCGTACCCTGCAGCCCTGCGCCGCCATCCGGCAAGCGAGCCCACCTCCAGCAGCCTCACGTTGGTCCCCCACTTGGGCCGATGCATGATAGCGTCGAGGGCCTCCGGCTCGTAGCCTGGCGCAACGATGACTTCGAAGAACGACCCTGGAGCCGTCAGGCGCGTCGCCGTATCAACATCTACAGTGCGGCTGAAGGCAACGATGCCGCCGAACGCTGAGACCGTATCCCCCTCCAGCGCCCTCGCAAAGGCCTCGTGCAGCTCGTCCGCCATGGCCGCTCCACATGGATTCGTGTGCTTCACGATCACGCACGCCGGAGCATCGTCCAGGTCTTTCACTGCTTCAAGGGCTGCGTTGGCATCGCACAGGTTGTTGTAGGACAGCTTCTTGCCCCCAAGGACTCGCGCATGTCCGACGCACGGCTCGCCGGTCACCCGTTCACGATAGAAAGCGGCGGCCTGATGGGGGTTCTCCCCGTATCGGCACGGGTAGGCCAATCGTCCGGAGATCGAGATCTGGTCGGGAAATGCACGGTCGCCCGCGTAGGATCGCATCCAGGCTGCGATCTCGGCATCGTAGGCGGCGGTGTGCGCATATGCCTTTGCAGCCAGGCGCTTGCGAAGTTGAGGTGTTGTCCGACCGTCGTTGGAGCGCATCTCCGAAATGATGGCGGCGTAGTCCTGCACGTCCACAACAACCGTCACATGGGCATGGTTCTTGGCGGCAGAACGCACCATCGCCGGGCCCCCTATGTCAATGTTTTCGATGCATTCCTGTACAGAAGCGCCGCGGCTCACCGTCTCGCCGAACGGATACAGGTTCACGCAGACGACGTCAATGCAGGCAATGCCCGCGTCGGCGACGGCTCGAATGTGCTCCTCCGCGTCACGACGATACAGGATCGCTCCGTGAACCATCGGGTGCAGCGTCTTGATTCTTCCGTCAAGCATCTCGGGGAACCCGGTCAGGCTCTCGACGGACACCACTGGCACGCCCGCGGCTTCGAGGGCTCTGGCGCTCCCTCCGGTTGAGACAATCGCATAGCCGTTCTCGATCAACCCATTGGCGAACTCGACGATCCCCGTCTTGTCGGACACGCTGATCAGCGCGTAGCTGCGAGGCTTGTCACTCATGATCTCCCCCCCAAATGAAACGAGCGCCTGGACGGCTCGTGTGAGCTGCCCAGGCGCTCGGCTATCATCACTGCGAACGCTCCCCCGAGGTCAGTCCTCGCTCGCGCCAGTCACGTTCGCTTCTGCGCCATTATGGCACAGGATTGACTGCTTCCAATGCCGGAGCCTTGGCGATCAACGGACTAATCGCCGCATCCAGCGTAGCCTCGGTGGCGCCGGCCTCGACACCATCGAAGAGATACCACCGCTCGGTGTGCTCGATGGTGTCTCCAGGGCGCAAGGTCATGAGCGGCCCAACCGTTTCCACCTCCATGAATGTCCCTTTCGTGAAGGTCTCGCAGTTGCACCCATCATCCGGGTACTTGCCATCGGCCACGTACGCAAAGCGCTTCACGAAGAGGGTCTTCCCGTTCAGATACGCCATCCAGCCCTGCTTGTTGGCCACGCCAACTTTCTGCGCCGTATTCAGACTGGCTTCCGTTCGGAGGCGAAGGTACTTCTTTCCGATTGTCCAGCGCGGGTCGGTGAGGTCCGTATAATGCCAGAGCACCATCGGGCGTGCCGGAAGCACGTAATCATCATGCGAAATGAACCGCTCCTGAGGAATGATGGTCGTTCCGCCGCCGGCAACAATGGTCAGAGCCCAGGCCGCCGCCTCGACCGGCCAGACGCCTTTGTTGGTCAGCCGATGCCGGACGGTCACGCCGCTGCCTGAAGCGTCCAACGTCACGATCATTTCCTTCTGCATCCCCGTTTTGGCCTCAACCGGTTGGCTCAGTCGAATGCCGCCGTCCTGAAGCTCGAACGCGATCGGCTCGTTGTCAGGGTAGTAGCTCCTCGGCTTCACCTCGGGTGCATGCCAGAACCGATGCCCGCCGTATGGCTTCCAAGTCCCCCATTCCGTAACGACAGCATCCTCAGGAAGCTCTGCGAACACATTGGGCTTTCCGGTGAACCCGTAACGGATCACCCGCGGCCCGATATCCGTCGTGACGACAACTTCGACAGCCCCATTCGAAAGCCGATAGCAGTTCGGCTGACCGAAGTAGGCAGCTTTCTCCACTCTTACGTCCCCTTTCGCGTTCTCTCCGCACATCACCGCCAGCCCCATTGCTGCCAGGGCTGCCAACGTACAGATGCGCATCGTCCGTGTCTCCCGTTCTCTGAGCTTCGTCACGTGTCCAGCACCTGAACGCTGCCGTCCCGCACCACCAGCCGTCCCTCGGCGAACAACCGAACAGCGTCAGCATACGTGCGGTGTTCGACCGGCAGGACGCGCGCCGCAAGCGTCTCGGGCGTGTCGGCGGGCAGGACCGGCACTCGCCGCTGCAGGATCACCGGACCGTGGTCATACTCCTCATCCACAAAGTGGACAGTGCATCCTGACTCCGTTGCACCGCTCTCGATGACGGCGCGATGGACGGCTTCACCGAACATGCCCCGGCCTCCGAAAGCCGGCAGCAAAGCCGGATGCACGTTCATGATCCGCCACCGATAGGCCCTCACGACCCGAGACGGCAGAAGCCTCATGTAGCCCGCAAGGCAGATCAGGTCAATCGCGTGCAAGGCCAACGAGTCGAGCAGAGCACTCGCGTATTCCTCGGCAAGCTCAGGACGACCGGGCTTCAGCACCATGGTATGAATGCCGGCAGCGACCCCTCGATCGAGCGCCGGCGCCCCCTTTCTGGTGCCGATCACGAGTTCGACACTGCCTGGCACGACACCGTCCCGACAAGCGTCAATCAGTGCCTGAAGATTTGACCCGCGTCCGTGCCCGCTGACCATCACCGCGATGCGGACGCGGCCCGCGCTTTCAGCTCGCCTTCCACCCTCACACATGCCGAACGCCATTATAGGCACCCGCCTCTCGGGCGTCAAGGGCCGTCGCGCGCGCAATACATATAACGCGGCCCAAGAATCCTGCAACATCCGTCCCACCCCGTTGTCACACCCCTCGGTAAGCAATCTTCACGAAGAGGTTCTCTACGATGCAGACAATCCGCAACAGCAGCAACGCTCATCAAATCCAGGAGGTGACGGTGATGCAATGTCAAGACGTCTGGGATCTCCTTTCGGCCTACGCCGATGGAGAAACCAACGATCACGAGACCCAGGTGGTCCAAGCTCATATCGCTGTTTGCAAGGACTGCGCTCGGGATCTCCAGTTCATGCTGGGAACTCAGGAAGCCCTGCAAGCCATCCCCGAGGTTGAGCCGCCTATCAGTCTTCGCTCGGCGATCCTTGCAGCTACAGTCAACAGGCCCAGCCTGACCGAGCGCTTCGCGACGGCGGTCCGCCGGGGTCTCGCTCCTGCTCCGGTGCGCTACGGCGCTCTCGCGGCAGCAGGCGCGGCTGCAGCCCTGACAGCGGTGACTATCCGAGACAGCAACAACCCGGTGCACTACGTTCCCAACGAGCCGACGATCGTCGCCACGGTTCCCAATCCGAGCGACGCCAATCCGTCCGCTCCTTCGGGGCTGTCGGTGGACTTGCTGGATGCCTACGAGCCGGAGCCGAGCGTGACCTCAAGCGCAGCGCCGAGAACCAGAAATGTCCGCATCCGACGGCATGAGCATCGCACGGGCGTCAAGCTGGCGAGCGCATCGCGTCCGGCAGCCAACCGTCGCAACGCTAAGGCTGCGGCGAACCCGACGCCCGATGTACGCCCCAACCAGCCGGCGATTATCGAGGATCTGAGCGTCGCATCGGTGCCCGGATATGGGAACGACCCGGATGTGACCGCTGAACCCGAGCCCACGACGCGAACCCTCGTTGCCTCATCGGACAGCGCTTCCGGAGACACTTCCAGCGCTTCAGCACAAACGAGCGATCGCGGCGCCCGCATCGTTCTGACGGCGTCATCGGTATCGCTCGATCCTGCCCAGGTGGCGACGCTTGCCGACCTCCGGCGCTCGTTGGGTCACCAGGCTGCCCGCAATGCTGCCGATCCGGCTTCGACCCGACGCGACAGGCAGATCCGTGTGGACGTGATCCGAGGCAGCTTCTAACCGCAACACCATCCAGCAAGTCAAGGCACCTCTGATGGAGGTACGTTCATGAAACGAAACCGAACTGCAAGACTGGCCACGCAACTGGCAGCGGGCGCTCTGATGGCGAGTGTCCGCTTCGGCGCTTCTGCCCAGACGCCGGCTGCAGCCCCATTTGACCTCACCGGCAAGCTGGAGAGGCCGAGCGCATTCGCGGGCCAGAACCTCGCATACGCGGACAAGAACGGCGAAGCCACCCGTGCTTCCAAGCCCTTCCTCGAGACCCTTCGAGGCAATGGAACTCGGGCCGGCTACATCCTCTCGCACGGCGGTGTCGTGCCTGCGTCCGTTCGCGTTTCGGTCGGCGCACGATCACTGCGAGCCAACACCGACTACAGCCTTGACTACAACAGCGGGATGCTCATCTTCTCCGAGCCGGTTCGCCGGTTCGACACCGTGACAGTCTCCTACTCCTACGTCGAGGGCATGGACGGCTCCCGATCGGTCGGCCAAACCAACGGCCTTACCATGAACTTCCGCGGAACGACAATGAACTTCGGTTTCGGAGTCTCCTCGTTCAACGGGCTCGACTTCAACAGCTACGGCCTCGCCATGAACGGCAAGGTCGGTAAAGGCGGCACTCTGAAGGGCCTCATGTACTTCAGCACTCCCGCCGCAAGCAACGGCAACGTCGTCGGTCGCACAGACGCGACCCGAGCGTCCAATGCCAAGCGCAACCAGGCCGCGGCCAAGGACGACAGCCTGATCACTCAGGACCTGTCCATGAAGGTCGGCAACGCTTCAGTTAGGGCCACCTACCAGAACGTCGGCAGCAACTTCGGCGGCTTCCAGGCCATGCGCCAGTCGAATGCCAACAACGCCGACCTCCTGAAGGAGATCGCTACGCTTGAGAAAGAGCGAGGCATCCGGCGACTGGGCTTCGGCACCGCACTGCAGCTTGGCGCGGGCAACACGGCCGGCGTTGACTGGGATCGCATCTCGGACGCGCAGGGCGATGTGACCAAGCACGGGCTGTCGCTGAACCTGAAAGGAATGACCTTCCAGTACAGCGACCTGTCCATTGACAAGGGATTCGCCGCATTCAAGAGCCTGCGTGAGGGCGAAGCGGGCCAATGGGCTCGTGAGCGTGGCATCCGTCGTACCGCCATGAGCCTGGGGCTCACCCCGGGCAAGGATAGCGCACTAGGCTTCGGCCAGACCACCCTCCGTGACGCGTCCGGTGCGCTTACGCGCCAAACGGCCTCGTACAGCACCAAGGCGATGGGCTTCAGCTACAGCCATCGAACGGCCGACAAGTCCTTCAGACGCCTGACCGATCTGTCGGACGCCGAGAAGAACGAACTCGCCTTGGAGATTCGGCGCCAGTTCAACGCCAACGCAGCGGTCGGTGAGGTTACGCAAAAGGACCGCCAGCAGCTTGCATCCGAAGCCGGCTTGGACCGGACACGTTTGGGCTTCCGGACGGCGCTGGGCAAGCAGCAGTCCCTCGCGCTCAACCAGTTCACCATCTCCGATGGTAGTGGAAGCATACGTCGCAACACGCTTTCCCTGTCGGGCAAGGCGTTCACACTCAACTACCTCAGCCAGTCCATTGACAGCGGCTACTCACGCCTGGGGAGCATGAGCGACTTCGAGAGAGGGCAGTTCGGCAATGAGCGCGGCATTCGGCGCAACGCGCTGGACTTCGCCATGAAGCTCAATGCATCCACGTCGCTCTCGTACAGCCAGTCGAGCTACGGCGACGATTCCGGCAGCCTTTCGCGGCAGTCGCTGGCCTACGCGTCCAAGGGCGTCAACGCTCGCTTGAACCTCTCCGACACGGATCAATCTTTCGCGCGCGCGCGAGACCTCGCCGGATTGAACGATGCCGAGCGCAAGGTCATCGAGGAGGAGCGCGGCTTCAAGCGAATGGACTTCGCCGCAGACGTGACGGCGTTCAAGGGCCTTACGCTGAACACCTACGTCTACAACGCCCGCAACGCCGAAGCCGATCAGTCCCGAAATCGCTTCCGCCACTTCGCGCTCTGGACGCCTTCCAGGACCAGCAGGGTGTCCTTCCTGAATGAAGGCGCCTCGACGATTGCCGGCGGCATCACAACCAACGGCGTTGACCACACGCTCATCGCGTTCGATCAGCAGCTCGCCCGAGGAGCCAAGCTGAACCTGTTCACCGACACCGTTCGCACGGTGAACGGATCGGACACGAGCTCCGTGGTCACCAACTTCGCCCACTACGAGACCGATCGCGGCAAGGCCAACAACCTGATGGCCGAGATGAAGCGGATTCAGTTCTCCAACAACCGCTTCGAGAACACGACGCAGGTTGACATGAACCTGCGGCCGGCGAAGAACATGTCGCTCCGACTGAACCACCTGAACGTAGACCGCGGTTCCGAGCCTTCGGCGATGACCAACGGGGTCGAGATGGGGCTTCAGTTGAGCAAGACGCTCGCCTTCTCCGGTTCCTACAGCCTCACCCAGACAAACAACGGCACGGACGCTGCCGCCAAGGCGTTCTCACTCTCCGGCATGCTGGGCAGCAACCTGAACATCAAGGGAACGTACAGCGAGGCCGGCGTCGCGGGCCGCAATCGCCGTGCTGCATCGGACATCGCCGTCAGCAACGCGAAGCCGTTCTCCTTCCTGGGCCTTCGCGACACCACCATGACGTTCAAGTACGTCGCCCTCAATGACAAGGGCCGCAAGCAAAGCGAGGGTGTCGCCGGGAGCATTCAGGGCAAACTCGGCAAGAACCAGCTCGCCTTCGAGTACGGCGGATCCCTTGATCCGAAGAACAACAGCTCGGTCTCTCGTGCCATTCGCTTCGTCAGCGATCGCAACGAGAAGCTGCCCCTGCACTTCGATATCATGTACAAGGCCAGGAACCTGAACCATGGCGGCGTCCAGCTTGTTCGCCGTTACAACCTTGGCCTCCGCATGGACAAGAGCACCGAGCTGACCTACACGTACTCCTCGCTTCCCGAGGATGGCGCAGGCAGGATGCAGCCGCTCGTTAGCTCGGCATTCTCCCTGAAGCGTGCTTTCAATGCCCACACCAACTTCGCGCTGAACTACACCACCAATGTGGACATGGGCAAGCGCACGTCCGTCCGCAAACTGGGGGCCATGCTTCAGACCAGGATCACCAAGCTGACCGCAGTCCAGGTTGGCTACAGCGTGGACATGAGCAACCTCAACGGGCAGAACACCAACGCCCACACGGTTTCCATGAGCTTCGATCGCCGCATCAGCGGCGACAACGTCCTTGCGTTCGGCGCCGCCTACACGAAGAACATGAACGGCGCGGCCGACGATGTCCAGGGCACGGTCGAGTTCAAGACCCGCTTCTAATCGGGCTCCATACACCCCACTCGCTCTTATCTAGCGCTCCTCGCTTACAATACCAACTACTCCCCCAGCTCCTCACTCGCAAGAAGCCTGAACCGTCGTACCCGTCCCACCAAACCCTTCAGCCTGAGCAGCTCCATCAGCGGTATACTCGGGACTACAGATCGCATCCGGGGTACCCAATGCTCGATACCACACGTCTCATTGACCGCGCCAGAGCGGTACTGCGCACCGAGGCTGAAGCACTTTCCGCACTCTCGCAGCACATCACACCCGCCTTCGCTGAGGCCGCATGCCTTGTCCTGCAATGTCGGGGCCGCGTTGTCACCACAGGCGTCGGCAAAGCCGGCGCCATCGCTCGCAAGATCGCAGCCACTCTTGCCTCCACGGGTTCGCCAGCTCTGTTCCTCCACCCGGCCGACGGCGTTCACGGGGACCTCGGGGCTGTGACCGGCGACGACGTTGTGGTGGCGTTCTCCTACAGCGGCGAAAGTGACGAAGTCAGCAGGGTCCTGCCGACGATCCGTCGCATTGGGGCAGCCCTCATCGCGGTTACCGGCCACCCCTCCTCGACACTCGGCCGAGCCGCGACCGTCGTCCTTGATCTCGGCCCGTGCGTTGAGGCATGTCCGCTCGGTCTTGCGCCAACCACGAGTGCCGTCACAATGCTGGCCATGGGCGATGCGCTCTCTATATCTGTTATGGAAGCGCGAGGGTTCACCCGTGAGGACTTCGCGCTCTATCACCCGGCCGGTGCACTTGGCCGCCGGCTGAGTCTCCGAACCTCGGATGTCATGCGCACAGGCTCACAGGTGGCCTGCGTCGCCGCCGATGCCACCGTTCGAGATACCCTCTTTGCCATCACCAAGGCCGGAGCCGGCTGTGCATTCATCCTCGACGCCGAAGGACGATTGGCCGGTCTCCTGACCGACGGCGACATTCGAAGAGCGCTCGTCAAATCGCCGGGCGCGCTTGACTCCCCGGCTTCCCAGTGGATGAACACCAAGCCGATCGTCATCTCAGGTGACGTTCTCGCGACTGAGGCTCTTGCCCGGCTGGAGGAGTCGGACAGACGCCCGGGCGAGGCTCCTGTGCTCGACGCGGAAGGCCGTCCAGTCGGCTGTATCATGCTGAAAGACCTGCTTCGCTCAGGCATCGTGTAGAAGCCGCTGGAGATTGCCGATGAAGCTTGCGCGCGGGCTCGCCGACCGACTCGCCCAGATCCGCATTCTCGCCATGGATGTTGACGGAACCCTGACCGATGGTTCCATCGAGACCTGCAAGGGTGCGCCTTCCCTTCGCTCGAATGTGCTGGACGGCCTGGGCATTCAGAGGGTCCTGGCACGAGGAATCATCGTCGTGTGGATTACCGGTCGGGTTTCGGATGCTGTCAGCCGCCGTGCAGCCGAACTGGGTGTGACCGAAGTGTGGCAAGGCGAATCCGGAAAACTCGCCCGCCTCATGGATGTAGCTCAACGCCATCAGGCAGCGGCCACGCACATCGCCTATATGGGCGACGATTTGCCCGATCTCCCGCCAATGCGGTATTGCGGCGTGCCGATCGCACCTCCGAGCGCTGCTCCCGCCGTGCGTCGTGAGGCCATATATGTTACGAACAGCCGCGCAGGGCACGGCGCCGTTCGCGAGGCGTGCGAACTGATACTAAGCCACGCCGTGTCACGAGAGGGCGTCAAGCCTGATTGAATGTGTGATATACTGCGCGCACTGCCGCCGTCCGAGGTAACGTAGTTGACGGACGAGCCCGTACTGGCCATCGTAGGTCCAACGGCAGTCGGCAAGACCGATGTCGCTGTTGGGGTCGCGCTGCGTCTCGGGGCCGAGATCATCAGCGCCGACTCGATGGCCGTATACCGGGGCGCCGACATTGGGACCGCTAAGCCCACCGCTGAACAGCGCGTCCTTGTCCCGTTTCATCTGCTCGACGTGGCGGAACCCTGCGAAGCATTCAACGTATCCGAGTTTCGCCGACTGGCGTTGCTGGCGCTGAAGGGTATCCAGCATCGCGGTCATCGTGCGGTGTTGGTCGGCGGCACCGGTCTGTACGTGCGGGCGATCCTCGACGGCTTAGGCTTGACATGCGTTCCTGCCGATAAACGGGTGCGCCGGCTGCTGTCCGAACGAGCGGCATCAGAGGGAGCTCGCGCGCTGCACACAGAACTCGCCGGCATAGATCCGGCGACTGCAGCTCGTCTGCATCCCAACGACGCCGTGCGGATCATCCGTGCCCTCGAGGTCTACCAGGTGACGGGACGCCCGATGTCGGAGTGGCTGGATCACGATGCCGCAACGCGCTCCGAGGTGCCCTCCATTCGGATCGGGCTGACGATGGAACGGGTCGAGCTGGATCGTCGCATCGAGGCAAGGGTGGACGGCATGCTGGCCGCAGGATTGGTGGCCGAGGTGGAGCGTCTATGGCGGCTGCCGCGTCCTGTCACCGGCGGCGTGATGCAGGGGTTAGGATACCGGGAGATCGGTCAGTATCTCGACGGACGGGTCTCGCTCGCCGACGCGGTGGCATCCATCAAGAAGAACACTCGTCGTTACGCTCGCAGGCAGATGACATGGTTTCGCGCCGATCGCCGGATACACTGGATCGTCACCACCGGCTTGAGCGTCAATGACGTAGTATACAGCGTACTTAAGATCGTGGCGCAGAATACAAAGGGGAAAAACGACCATGCCGAAAGCACAACTGAACCTGCAGGACATGTTCCTGAATCAGGTCCGAAAGGATAACACCTCGGTAACCATCTACCTTTCCAACAGCGTACAGCTTCGAGGAGTCGTCCGAGGCTTTGACTCGTTTACTGTCCTGCTCGAATCCCCTGGACGACCAACTCAGCTCGTGTACAAGCACTCGATCACCAGCATCGTTCCCATGAGGCCCGTACCTGGTCTGGGCAGCGAGATCGGGCGCGAGATCCAGCAGAACGCTGCAGACCATGCCAAAGCGGACGCCGCTCCGGAATCCGCTGAGGCTACAACCCAGTAGGACGGGCACAGCCGTGAGATTCACTAAGATGCATGGGATCGGCAACGACTTCGTCGTCGTGGACGGCATTACTGAACCGATTCCCGAAGTTGACCTTGCCGAGCTCAGCCGCCGGATCAACGACCGCAGGTTCGGAGTGGGCGGAGACGGCCTGATTCTGGTGCTTCCATCTCGTGTGGCCGAGTTCCGCATGCGCATGTTCAATCCGGACGGCTCAGAGGCTGAGATGTGCGGCAACGGAACCCGCTGTGTTGCGCGGTTTGTGTACGACCGCAAACTGACCCGGGAAACCACGATTCGCCTCGAGACGCTTGCGGGCACTCGGACGCTCCGACTCTCCACGCGTCGGGGCGAGGTCGAAGCAATCCGAGTGGATATGGGCCAGCCCAAACTGCGCAGATCGGAAATCCCTATGCGCGGTGATGACACCGACACCGTGCTGGACGAGCCGCTGAAGATCGAAGGCCGCAAGATCGCCTTCTCCGCGGTCTCGATGGGCAATCCTCACGCTGTCGTCTTCGACCTGAAACCAACACCCGCCGAGGTCGCCGTTCTGGGTCCAGCCATCGAGACGCATCGGCTCTTTCCACAGAAAACGAACGTTCAGTTCTGCGACGTGCTGACCACGTCTGAGGTGAATCTGCGCACATGGGAACGTGGCGCCGGCGTAACCCTGGCATGCGGCACCGGCGCATGCGCCGCGGTCGTGGCAGGCGTCCTCACCAAACGACTGACCCGGCGCGTCACTGTCCACCTGCTGGGTGGCGACCTGTTGATCGAATGGAGCGGCGACAACCGCGTCATGATGACCGGGCCCGCAGAGACGGTCTTCGAGGGCGACTACCCGCTATAGCGCGATGCAAGGAGCGATCGGCCATGAACTTCGCGGTCTGCAACGAGACATTTGAGGGCTGGGACTGGACAAGGACCTGCCGCCGCGTTGCCGAGATCGGCTATGACGGTATCGAACTGGCGCCGTTCACCGTCACGCCCGATGTCCGACTGCTTTCATCGGCCGACCGTGCACGTCTCCGCAGGGACGCAGAGCAAGCGGGTCTGCAAGTGGTCGGCCTTCACTGGCTGCTCGTCGCACCCAAGGGTCTTTCGGTAACGGATCCCGACCAGGCGCTGCGTCGCGAAACATCCGACTACCTCGTCGCCCTCGCCGATCTGTGCGCCGACCTTGGCGGGTCCGTCATGGTCTTCGGCTCGCCCGCCCAGCGTCGCATCCCCGAAGGCACCCCATACGACGCAGCGGTCGCGCGATATGTGGAGTCCCTGCGTCCGGCCCTCGACCGTGCTGGTGAACGTGGCGTTCGCATCTGCATCGAGCCCTTGCCTCAGCCCGAAGCCAACTTCATCCTGACTCTGGCCGAGGCCAAGTCAATCATCGAGACACTGGACCATCCGGCCGCCGCGAGCATCCTCGATGTCAAGAGCGCATCATCGGAAGGCGTTCCCATTCCGGAGCTCATCAGCCGGTACGGGGACATCATCGCACATGTCCACGCCAACGATGCCAACCGCAGAGGACCCGGGTTCGGAGAAACGGACTTCCGCCCGATCCTGACAGCGCTTGGCAAGGTGGGCTACGATGGGTTCGTCTCCGTCGAGGTTTTCGACTACTCACCGGACCCGGAAACTATCGCCGTCAACAGCCTCGAGTACCTGCGAAGGTGCTCGGCGTGAGACTGGCGCACGTCAATCCGAACTCATGACGCACGCTTCCACCTGACCGGTACGAGAGCAGTACTCGTCAAGGACGATCAGTTCGTCGTCCAGCCCAATGGTATCGTGCGGCCCGACTACGGAGGCCGCATCCTGCCCTGGCCTTCGCCGTAGCAGTATGGCAAGCTGCCCGGAAGTCCGCGCCTCCCGCACCGTCTTTCCGGCCCATTGGCGAGTCAATGCCCTGTCGGCGCTCCTCAGCATGAGCAGGCGGCCCCTGTACCGGAATCCTTGATGGACGTTCGGCGCAAGAGCGCACGCCGCGAAGGTCGCTCCGGCAGCCAACGAAGGGTTCAGAACCACGTCAACGCCGAGGGCCGACGTCCCCAGCCGTCCCACAATGCGCGTGCTGAACACCCGGACTACGGTTCGAATGGCCGGGTTCAGCGTCTTGGCCATCTCGGCGATGCGCAGGTTGACCACGTCGTTGTCGGTTACAACGGCAACGGCGCGCGCTTGCTTGATGCCCGCCTGTTCGATCACACGCTCGTCACTCGCATCACCGTGGATCACGGTCACATGGTCGCCGAGCGGATTTACGAACCTCAGGTCGCTACGCTGATCTACCGCCAGCACCTGCTCTCCGAGCCGCAAGAGGTCCGTGGCGACTCGATGCCCGAGATTGCCGACGCCTGCAACGACAACATGACCTTCCAGCTTGCTCCGGGGATACCCGAGTGCCTGTTCCACCCGCACGGATACGAGATAGTCCGTTACGATCCCGAATACGATAACCAGCAGCGCTGCACCCGAGAGCATCAATCCTATGCCAAAGAGCTTTACCAGTGGCGGCGCGTGCAGCAAGGTGATGTCCCCAAAGCCGACCGTTGTCACGATACTGGCCGTAAAGTACAGCGAGTCCAGCCAGGACAGTCCGAGTGCCACTCTGAAAACGACAATCCCGACGGCAATGGCGGATGCAAAGGCAGCGAACGCCCATTTCATGGCTGGAGAAGAGGATCGCCAGAGGCCCGCCAACAGGGTTGTGGCCAAGGCACGCCGTCTGGCCGCGCGCCTTTTGCCGGTGCACACCGAGCGCGCCTGATCGGGACAGTTTCCGGCAGTCGTCTGAACAGCCTGCGCCACGATCAGCGTTGCCCCCACAGGCAGAGGCACACTGCGATCGGCTAGACCGACTTCGCCGTTCTGCATGCCGGCCAGGCCGATCGGTATGCCATTCATGCGGTCGGCCAATGCGTCAACCGTCAGGCCGGCTTCAGTCTCGGTTATGCTCTGTTCCTCGACCAGAACGCCGTATTGTCCCGCCACCGTCGTCCGTATGCGTGCATCGCCAAGGATGGCTGCCACAAAGGAACCGGCCGCAACGTCTCCTGCGTTAAGCACCGCGCGCACTGCCATGCGCTGTCGAACGCGCTCACCCAGTTGACGGTCGTAGAGACGCAGGACTATGGGCACGTTGGGCGCAAGCTCCCCGGCGTACAGCGCGGTCTCCAGATTGGCGAGATCATCATCAGTGGCCACGATCAGCGCCCGGGCATTCGGGAGGTCAGCCTCGATCAGAGCCCTATCGTCACGCTCATCGTCGAGGATCACTGCGCTCGCCCAGCGCTGAACCCGTATCGCCCATTCGGCAGGCATATCCCGCGCGATGACAACGACCTCCAGTCCCAGGGAGTGCAGTATCTCGAGCGTCGACACGCCGACTTTGCCGAGCCCGCACAGGACAACGTGGTTGGTCATTGACGATCCCGGTCGAGCGCCGAAGCCCATCTGCGGACGGCATCGCGCGCGCCGTCAACATCGCCAGGACTGAGGCGGCCATCGAGGATTTCGTTGACAAGGTATTCCTTGGCCTTGCCGACCACGGGACCAGGCGGAATGCCGAGTGCATCCATGATCTCTGAGCCGGTCAGGGGGCTCCGCACGGCGACAACATTCATCGCCGCGTTCGCCGCCTCTATTCGAGTCCGCACAGCACTCAAATCCGTTGTCTCTTTGCTGCCTTGCGTCGCAGCCATGTCGGCGCGCGCAACATCGTAGAGGTCGTTCAGATACGGGCCAAGGTCGCGTATCAGTCTCCTCACGGCCGCTTCCGACCACTGTGGCTTGACCTCGCCAAGGCGCATGTGGAGTCTTACCAGATCGCAAACGGCATGGGTGACATCCGAAGGCATCCGCAGCCGTGTAAGCGCAGTGCGAGCCATCTCGGCGCCGACGTGCTGATGATCGTAGAAATGAACGCCGCGCTCGTCCTCAGATCGCGTGGCCGGCTTGCCCACATCGTGGAAGAGGATCCCGAGCCGGACCTCCAGCGATGCCGACGGCTCAAGCGCCGATAATGCCAGCATCGTGTGGGTCCAAACATCATGGGCATGCCACTCATTTTGCGTGACCCCAACCATACCGGTCAGCTCGGGAATCGTCCGGTCCAGGAGCCCTGATTCCCGAAGCAGCTCAAACCCTCGTGCCGCCGCCTCCGACATGACGATTTTGATGAGCTCGTCCCTGATACGCTCGGCCGAAACGACCCGCGCCCCGTCGCCGACGAGGTCTATCCGGTGCGCCTGATCGAGGACACCTTGCCACGTCGCTTCCTCAATCGTGAAGCCAAGCGTCACGGCAAAGCGGATCGCCCTCAGCATCCGCAGCGGATCGTCGCGGAAGGTCGCTGCAGGCTCCAACGGCGTGCGAATCAGCCGCGCTTGAAGATCGCTGACACCGAGCCCGGTGAGATCCTGAATGCCGGGACGGTGCAGGTTCTCGATCAGCGTGTTGATGGTGAAGTCCCGCCGGCAGACGTCGTCAGCCAGGCTGCCGCGACGAACTGAAGGCTTCCGTGATGATGGGTCGTAGGACTCCGATCGAGCCGAAGCAAGCTCTACCGGTACGCCGCTGACCTGCACACGGGCCGTGCCGAATCGCGGATATGTCACCGGGGCATGTTCGGACAGGCCTGCACGATAGATCATGGCGGCCATAGCGCAGGCGTCGCCATCCACCACGATATCAATGTCGGGGTTGAACGGTCTGCCGAGAAGCCGATCGCGAAGGACACCACCCACTACATAGAGACGCCCCTCGTATTCGGTGCCGGCGGTCAGCTCGCGAATGGGATCAAGAACATTCATTGTGGCATTATGGCATCGGCACGCAACGTCAGGCACAGGCGAACCAGCCTGTCGCCATACTTCGCGCGCGTTGACCCGGCGCCAATCTGCGAGTACAATGCCGCTCTCCAATGGCTGAGGCTGCACAGCAAAACGCACTTACCGTCTACCGTGCATTCCAGCGCACGGCAGAACGACATCGTGACCGACCGGCGCTTCGTTTCAGATGCGGCAAGACGATCTCGCGCCTCACCTATGGAGAGGTCGAGGCCAGAGTGAAGGCCCTGCGCCGAGCGCTCCGTGCCCGGGGCATCGAGCGCGGCGATCGGGTCGCCATATTGTCCTACAACCGACCGGAATGGATCGTCGCCGATCTAGCGATCCAGGGACTCGGAGCCGTTGACGTTCCGATCTACCACACCCTGCCCCCGGCGCAAGTCGCCCACTACCTGAGGGATTCCGGCGCACGCTTCGTCTTTACAGAAGATGAGCGGCAGACGGCGAAGGTGAGTTCTGCGGATCCGAACGCGCCGGCTGTGCAAATCTGTCAGTTCTCCGGGCCGGTTGCAGACGGCGTCCTTTCATTCGATGGTCTCGTGGCGCAAGCGGAGCCCGACGACGACCTCGATGCGCGACTGGACGCCGAGGAAGCAGCCGTACAGCCCGATGCGATCGCCACATTCATCTACACCTCAGGCACCACCGGAGCGCCGAAGGGAGCCATGCTCTCCCACCGCGCCCTCCTGCATACGGGTCAGGCCGCGCAGCAGTTCGTCGCCCTGGACGAGCGTGACGTGTTCCTCTCGTTCCTGCCTCTGTGCCACGTCGTTGAGCGCGTCGGAGGCCTCTATCTGCCCATCCTGATCGGAGCGGAGATCGTCATATCGCAGGGCCCGTTCGCTCTCGCCGGCGAGTTGGCTGAGGCCGACGCAACCGTCTTCCTGTGTGTGCCCCGCGTGTACGACCTCATGCGGGAACGCGCCGTTGAGGCGATCGCTCAGCTTCCTCCACTGCGCTGCCGTCTGGCGGAGTTCGCCCTGAGCGTGGGCCGCAGACGCCTCACCGTCATCGAGGCAGGTCGCACTCCAGGCTCCATGCTGTCGGCAGCCTACCTGCTTGCCGATAGGCTCGTACTCCGCACCCTGAGGCGACGGCTGACCGGCAGATGCATGCGATTCCTCGTCTCCGGCGGCGCGGCCCTGCCCAGGGATACAGGAAGCTTCATGGCTTCGATCGGCATGACCTTGCTCGAAGGCTACGGCCTGACAGAGTTTCCGGTGATATCGCTGAACCGTCCGACGGACAACCGAATCGGAACCGTCGGGACGGCGTTGCCCGGTGTCGAAATACGGATATCGGACAGCGGAGAAGTCCTTGCGCGCGGGCCGAGTCTGATGCTGGGCTATCACAATCGGCCCGAAGACACGGCAAGCATGATCGGCGACGGATGGCTCCATTCGGGTGACGTAGGGTCGCTCGACAAGGACGGGCATCTTCGGATCACCGATCGGATCAAGGATATCATCGTCCTGGGAAGCGGCAAGAACGTGGCCCCACAGCCGATCGAGGCCATGCTGCGGCAGAGTCCGTTCATCACCGAAGCCGTCTTGTTCGGGGACGGCCGCATCGGGGTGATCGCGCTGATCGTGCCTGATTTCGAGCACATACGCACATACCTTCGTGCTCAAGGCCATGGGGACACCGATTCACCGGAGGCCATAGCTGTTCATCCCGAGGCGATCAGGCTCATCAAACGGGAGATTGACGCAGTTTCGACGAACCTGGCAGACTACGAGCGTGTCAAGGACTTTCGCCTGCTGCCAAGGCCGTTCACCATCGAAACCGGTGAGTTGACCCCCACGATGAAGACGCGCCGCAGGACGATCGCTGAACGGTACGCCGAGGAGCTCGCTCAGATGACGCGCAAGTGAAGCTCCGCGATCCTCCTGAAACCAACACGCAGTTTGAGCGGTAGATCAGGCGTACCTCAATCTCAGGGAGAGCCCATGTCCGTAGCTGCAACAACAGATCTGATCGTCAAGTACGGGTCCAAGGCCGCCATCACAGGGCTGACACTGGAGATACCTGAAGGCTCGGTCGGCCTTCTCGGTCCCAATGGCGCCGGCAAGACAACGCTGCTCAAGACCTGGCTGGGGTTCATCCGTCCATATGCCGGTTCGGCGTCCGTGCTCGGCATGAGCGCTGTCACCGATGGTCTGCGCATCCGGCAGAGAATCGGCCTGATGCCCGAGCAGGACTGCCATATCCCCGGCATGAACGCGGTTTCGTATGTCTCCTATACGGGCGAACTGGCCGGCATGCCCGGCAATCATGCCATGCGCCGCGCCCACGAGGTCCTCGAGTACTGCGGTCTTGGCGAGGCTCGGTACAGGCCCATCGAGACCTATTCGACCGGAATGCGGCAGCGTATTAAGCTGGCGCAGGCCCTGGTCCACGGCCCGAAGCTCCTGCTCCTTGACGAACCGACCAATGGCCTCGATCCCGAAGGAAGAGGAGAGATGCTGCGCCTTGTCCGCGACATCTCTGCCGGCAAGGGTATCAACGTAGTCGTATGCTCACACCTTCTTCCCGATGTCGAGGAGACCTGCACGCACGTGGTCGTCATTCGCGCAGGCCAGTTGGTTACCCAGGGTCTGGTAGACGATCTGCGTCGCACCGGCGGGTTACAGGTTGACGTGGAGCTCCGGGAGCCATCCGAGGCGTTCCTGGCCACACTCACCAACGGAGGCGCCAGAGTGGTGTCAAGCATGGGGTCACGTTGCCGCATTGCCATGCCCGAGGGTGTGAAGGACGCCGCGATCGAGGTTTTCCAGGCGGCTCTCGCATCGGGAGCTCAGGTCAGATCGCTCAAGCCTGCCCTGCGGTCGCTTGAGGATGTGTTCATGGAGGCTGTTGCATGACCAACCCGCAGCCCCAGCAGCAATCGGGCACCGCAAGCGTCGTCTCCCCCATCGCCGACGTCAGCTATCGCGACTACGACGGTCCGCTCCACAACCGCGCCATGCGGTGGTGGATCGTGGCTCTTTCCGGCATCCGGCAGGCGCTTCGAAAGTGGTGGTTCTGGCTGCTTGTCCTGATCTCGATGACGCCGTATGCGTTTACCGGCCTGCTGCTGTTCGTGCAAACACGGCTTGGAGCCGACGTACAGGAGGTCATGCTCGGTGCGCAGCAGCGCGGGCGCTTCGCATTGCTGTTCTTCCAGGCATTCGATCAGCAACTGTTCTGGCTGATGGTCATCGGGTTGACCGTCGGTGCCGCGAGCATCGCTGCCGATAACCGCACCAACGCACTGCAGGTGTATCTGGCCAAACCCATCACGAAGACCGACTACCTGCTCGGCAAGTGGATGGGGGTCTTCGTCGTCGTTTTCGTTGCCGCCATGCTGCCCGCACTGCTCCTGTTCCTCTTCTGCATGCTCAGCTACTGGCGCGAAGGTTTTCGACAGGAGCCCTGGCTCATCGTCAAGATTGTGGGGGCATCGGTCGTCGCCGCCGCCGGTTACTCCAGCCTGTTCGTGGGCGTATCTGCGTGGTGCCGATCGGCCATGGTGTCAGGCGCTTTGAGCGCAGGCGCATACCTTGCGAGCAGCATCGTCGCCTTTGTGCTCTGGGCGGCACTGTATCTGCGCGATGTGCGGACAGGAGACCTGACTGCCGGCACACTCGTCCAGAACGCCTCACTGTCGGGGGTCATCAAGTCGGTCGCCTGGAACATCTTCGACGTTTCGGTACGTGTGCCCGGACGACCGGGACGCATGTTCACCCCAGTGGAAATACCCCCACCCGAGCTGTGGATCATGCTTACCGCGTACCTGGCCATCGTCATCGGGGGCATTGTCGCCGCACGCATTAGAATACGAGCCGTTGAGGTCATTGCAGGATGATCAAGCTCGCGCGGGCCTCTCGCTGGTACGGGCAGGTGATCGGCCTCAACGATGTGTCCTGTGAGATCGGCCCGGGACTGACCGCTCTGCTTGGCCCAAACGGAGCCGGCAAATCCACTCTGATGAAACTGGTGACCGGTCAGCTTCGCCCCACAACCGGCGACGTGCACGTGTTTGGCGAGCGGCCCTTTGCCAACACACGCGTGTTCCGCAGGATCGGATACTGCCCCGAAGTGGAGTCCTGCTATGAAGACATGACCGGCGAGGACTTCGTCGGCATGCTGGCCGCGCTCTCCGGAATGTCACCGGCAGAAAGCGCTCGCCGTGCCCGGGAGGCGATCGAGATGGTCGGAATGACCTCCGCGGCATCGCGAAAGATAGGGGGCTACTCGAAGGGCATGCGCCAGCGCGTCAAGATCGCTCAGGCGATCGCCCATGATCCCGACCTGTTGATCCTCGACGAACCGTTGAACGGCCTCGATCCTGTCGGCCGACGCGAGATGAGCGACCTGTTCGTCAAGCTCGCTTCGCAGGGCAAGTGCGTGGTGGTTTCGAGCCATATCCTGTACGAGGTCGAACAGATGACTCGACAGATCATCCTCATAGACCGAGGGCGAATGCGCGCCATGGGCGACGTCTACCAGATACGCGCGCTTATTGATGCGCACCCTCATCGAGTCACAATCGCCTGCCCCCAGGCTCGCCAGTTGGCAAGACGCATGCTTGAGTTCCCATATGTCCTGAGCGTGGCACTCGACGGATCCGGCGAGTCCACGTTGACCATCGAGACGCGTCAGCCCGACCAGTTCTACGACGATCTGCCGCGCATTGCCGTGGGTGACGGCTACCACATCACCGAGTTCGAATCACCCGACAACAATCTCGAAGCGGTGTTCCGCTATCTGGTCAAAGGATAGGCGCACGATGGTAGAGCGATTCCTGCTTCCGGCAGCCCTGCGCGACCTGATTTCGTTCCGGCGGCTGCTTGTTGCCGCCGTGCTCATCATCGGTCCATCCTGCGTGGCTGTTCTGATCCGCATCGGAACGCGCGGATCGTTTGACGGCGTTGCCACATATGGCGCACTCGTGTCTCTCCTGGTGTTCGGTTTCGTGTTGCCGATCCTGGCAGTCGTTTTCGGCACCGGAGCTGTCACACAGGAGATAGAACAGAAGACTATCGTCTATCTGCTCACGCGCCCCGTGCACCGCTGGCGGATTCTGCTGGCGAAATACATCGCCGCCTGGCTCAGCATTTCCGTGACAGGAGTGTTGGGCATTGTCCTCCTCTCCGCCGTCACCTATCAGAGCCGCCCGGGAGGCGGCAGCACCCGTCTCTACGTCAGCAGCTTGCGCGATCCACGTGCGCTCCTGAGCCGACTCCAGACGCCCGATGACACCGTTACGGAGTACTTGAGGGGGAGACTGTCGCAATCCACCGGTGATCTGCTCGACCGTTGGGACCCGGAGACGCCTCCGGGACGCCGGCTCCTCCGCAGCGTTCTCAAGGACCTGAATCGTGTCATAGTATCGGACCGAAACCTGTACACGAAAGAACGCTTCGGAGCAGTGCAGGTACCTGAGGATGCCCGGCAACTGATCGCGGACGGCGCTCGCGGACCATCGCTGGCTCGGCTCAACCGTTTGCTCATCGAGGCTGCTTTCCCGGACCAGATCAGCACAAGCCGAACGACCCGCAGCAGCCTGTGGCGCGACGTGCTGGTACTGCCTGTCGGCGCTGCCGCATACGGGGCCTTTTTCCTTCTGCTCGCCACTCTGTTCCAACGCGCGCTGATCTTTGGTCTCTTCCTTGCGTTCGGCTGGGAGTCCTGGGTGCCGATGCTCCCCGGCAACTTCAAGCTGGTCTCCGTCATGACGTACTTGCGCGCATTGGCCCCTCACGCTCGTCCAGAAACGCCCAGCATGGACCTCATGCAGCTCTTTGCGGCGCTCAGTCCCGACTCGGTGCCGGCCTCCGTGGCGTGGATGGTTCTTGGGGCAACGACTGCGGGGGCTCTCGTTCTGGCCATGCTGGTCTTCTCGTGGCGCGAGTATGTGCCGAAGGACGACAGCGTCTAGCCGCATGTGAAGCGCTGCGCGTTGACGCCGACGGAGCGCGCTGAGCTATACTTAGCCCTCCTTGCCTCGCCATGCCGCAACATGCGCGCAGCGTTGCGCAGGGCATTCCGCAACGAAGGTCATCAACTTGGGCATCGAGCAGCAGGCCGCCGCGCTCAGGCGCGGCATCGTACGTACAACGCCTGAGAACGGATTGGAGGACAAGCTCCGGCGAGCATCCGAAGAGGGGCGTCCGCTGATCGTGAAGCTGGGGCTCGACCCAACGGCGCCCGACATTCACCTGGGCAGCGCCGTGGTCCTGCGCAAGCTCCGCCAGTTCCAGGACATGGGCCATCGGGTGGTCGTCATCATCGGCGACTTCACCGCCATGATCGGGGATCCGTCGGGGAAGAGCGAAACGCGCAAACAGCTTACAGCCGAAGAGATCAAGGTCAACGCTCAAACCTATGCCGACCAGTACTGCCGCATCCTCGATCCCGATCGGACCGAAGTTCGGTTCAACAGCGAGTGGCTCGGCAGCCTGGATTTCGCCGACGTGATCCGTTTGGCCGCAAGAATGACCGTCGCGCAGGTGATGGAGCGGGACGACTTCGCGAAGCGATGGCGTGAAGGACGCCCGATCGGACTCCACGAGCTCCTGTATCCCCTGTGTCAGGCCTACGATTCTGTCGTGCTTCGAGCCGATATCGAAATGGGCGGCACCGACCAGATGTTCAACATCCTGGCCGGTCGCGACCTCCAGGCCCACTACGGTCAGGAACCGCAGGTCGCCGTGTTCATGCCGTTGCTGGTCGGTCTCGATGGCGTACAGAAGATGTCGAAGTCACTGGGCAACTATGTCGGGATCACAGAGCCGCCCTATTCCATGTTCGGAAAGCTGATGTCTATCACCGACGAGATGATGGGAACCTACTTCGAGCTGACGACCGATGTGCCCCTCGATGAGGTCAGGAGTCTGCTCGAGAGCGTCGCGGCGGGCTCCGTGAATCCGAAGGACGTGAAGCGCCGGCTCGCTCGTGAGGTTGTCACCATCTATCATGGCGCCGCCGCTGCACAGGCCGCAGATGCCGAGTTTGAACGCGTCCATGCTCGACACCAGGTTCCCGACACCATGCCCGAGGTCGAGATACCCGCTGACGCCGCCCGCGACGGACGCATCTGGATCTGTCGGCTTGTGGCGCTCGCAGGTCTGGCCAAGGGCACAGGCGAGGCGCGACGGCTCATCGAACAAGGGGCCGTCTGGTTGGACGATGAGCGCTGCATGTCTGCCGAAGCCGAGCTCGAGCATGCCAAGCTCCCGGGGAGCGTCATTCGGGTGGGCAACCGGCGCTTTGTCCGCCTGCGGTGACGGCCAACATGCTCACGCCGTAGAACACGCCGGCGGGAGGAGACTATGCGGGTGCGAACGCTGATAGCGATGGCGGCGGGGATCATCGCCCTGTCTATCGTAGGCTATCTTGCGCTCGCCCCTCGCGGAACCCCGCCAAATCGCCCCCGGCGTTCCAGGCGGGTTGGCTCATGGTCGCCCAACCAGGGTATGCCGCAGGCGATCATCCCCGATGCCAATCTCATCGGTCAGTATGTCGCTTCAGCCGTTCAACCCAGGCTCATCGCCAATCTGGCCGATCAGGTCGGCGATGTCGTTGTGTCCGTTCGCCAGGCGTACGCATCCGATCGCGTTCGCAACCTATTCGACGACGCCCAGGATGCCGGACCCATCGGTGTCTGGCAACTGATACTGCAGAGCAATGTGCGTCAAGGAGCCGCTGCCTCACCCGGCGCAGGAGATGTTGACCTCTACGACATCACGGCAACCGACGATCATGGAACCACGATCACGGTAACTGATCCGACAAGCATCATCGGCGGCTCATCGCCGCTTCCCGGTGGCCGGAGCCACAGCGTCTTCCTGTCGGCCCCGCACCCTGAGGCGCGTATCATCACCGCCATTGCCGGATCTATTCGCCGGACAGGCGGCACATCGGCCAACAAGGCGAACAGGTTCACCATCCGAAATGTGCCGTTGCCGGGCTCACCACGCGTGTTCGGCGAGATCACGCCGCTGCGCTTGCGCCATGGCTCCACTCACGCCCACGGTCCCGCCCCGTTATATGGCGAGGATATGGAGATTGCGCTCCGAGGCGCAGCACCGCACCCGGATTGCTCCGACCTCCCCTATCTGCGGCTGGTCCTGCCTGTGGCCGTGGGAACCGACGTTCAGTCAGTGTTGCCTCGATCCGCTCGCGCTCTGACGATCATGGCAATGCCGAAGGGAGAAGGACACCTCGCCGTGTCCGGAACGGTCGGTACTGCGCGCTGGCGGGCGCTCGTTTGGGATCGAGAGCCGTTCATGCTGGTCTTGAGCGATGGAGCAACGGCTCAAAAGGTCGGCGTCGTGATCAGCCTGAGCATGAGCAACGACAGCCTGACGCTGCCCACCGCTCGCAGCGTCTTCGCAGGCGACAGTCGAACACCTCCCGGCTCTGTTGCCGTTCGCTTCTACGTTCGCGGGCGTCCCCTGGGGCCCGCCATCGTCCCAGTGACCGTCTACCGACGGGATGGAACCCTCTGGAGCAACGGCATGACCACCGAGTCGCCGATCCGTGCGAACGGTGAATGCATACTGTCCAACCTTCCTCCAGGTATCTATCGCCTGCATTTCCATGTCGAACGCATTGCCCCGCTGGGTGCCAGAGGCGGCATCAGCATCGCACAGTACCTTGTTGATCGCTACCAGGCCGCGCTCGGCAACTGGAATGATGCTGCAGATCAGCGGGTGCAAGTCGTCCCGGCAAGCCGTACGTATGGCAAGACAGTGCGGTTCGTGCCGCGTGCGCACCCGTGAGGAATCCGATGGCCTCCGACACGGTACTTGATGTCCATCATATCATTGCGGGCTACGACCGTCGTCCCGTTCTCCGAGGCATCACGATGTGCGCCAGGCGTGGCGAGATGGTCGGCATCATCGGTCCGAACGGTGCGGGCAAGTCAACGCTCCTCAAGGCAATCACGGGCGTTCAGCGCTCCAGCCATGGTGAGGTGCGCATCGCCGGCCGCGATCGCGACAGCTACCGGCTTAACGAACTGGCACGCATCGTGGCCTACGTTCCTCAATCCGAGCCGACTTTGTTTGAGTTCACGGTGCGCGACGTCGTCATGATGGGGCGACACCCGCACTCCGGAGCCTCAACACCCTTGCAGGATTTCGAGATCGCGGATCGCGCCATGACGTCCACGGACATCGTCCATCTCTGTGACCGACCCATCACCGCGCTATCGGGCGGCGAGCATCGGCGAGTCATCCTTGCGCGCGCGATCGCGCAGTGTCCGGTCCTGATGCTCCTCGACGAACCGACCGCCCACCTCGATATCACACACCAGACGGACATACTGTCCCTGTTGACTCGCCTGACGCGAACCGACGGGCTCTGCGCCGTCGCTGCGCTGCACGACCTCAACGCCGCAGCCGAGTACTGCGACCGCCTGGTGCTGATTGCGTCTGGCCGCGTTTTGGCCGACGGTGCGCCGGATGAGGTTCTGCGCAGTCCGCAGCTTCGCGACGGCTATGGCACCGACTTCCATATCCTCACCAACCCGATCTCCGCTCGTCCGATGGTGCTGCCGACCGACGGTCGGGCATCGGGGATGGCCGGTACGGGTCCGCACATACACGTCATCTGCGGTGGCGGCACGGGAGCGCAGTACCTGGTGGAGCTCGCGCGCATCGGATGCCGACTCACTGTTGGGGTACTCAACCGGCATGATACCGACGATGCCGCGGCTGAAGCTCTGGGGCTGCAGGTAGTGCATGAAGAGCCGTTCTCGCCCATCTCCCAGGCGACGATGCAGCAAGCCCTCGAGCTGGCTCGAGGCGCCATGCTTGTGTTGGTGTGCGCAACCCCGTTCGGACGCGGCAACATACGCAATCTGGAACTCGCTCAGGCACTCAGTGCATGCGGTTCCTCGGTACTTCTGGTGGACGATCCTCCCATCGCCGACCGTGACTTCACCGGCGGCGCGGCTGCCTCGCTGTGGCGAGGCCTCGCCTCACTTCCCGGAGCAGTCGTGCTCACCCGTGAGGAGGTTACCGCAACAGTGCGCAGGCTGATCGTTCGGACGGATCGAAGCGCGGGCGCCGGCTAAGGCAAATCCGCAGAGGCTTTGCTTCGCTGCGACGGACGCTGCCTCACCCATGTCAGCACATCCGGCATATCAGCCTTCGGCGTGATCGTGACCCGCTTCCACCCGGGACGAGGCATGCGGATCGAGATGCCCGCCCCAGAAGGCGACGTCTGCCCATCCTCAACAGCTATGCCGAAACGCCCTCGGGTTGCCTGTTGCAGCGTGAACTTCCCGGCCGGCAAGTACGCCATATACCGGCCGTCACCGAGCGGTCGGTGGATGATGGATTCGCTGCTGTCAAGCCACGTCCTGTAAGCCTCAAGATAGTCGGGTCCGTTCGGCTGGCGTCCGAGGCTTGGCCGCATCCACTCCAGCAAAGACGGGATTGCCCGCGCACCATGGATCCGGTCCGCGTAGAGCAGGAGCGCGATGGCCTCATCCATGCCCTGCTTGTCTTTGCGCGCCAACCGTTCCGTATCCGGCCCACCGGTCGCGATGCGCTCGATGAGCGGGTCCACCTGCTTGGCACAATAGTCCTCGACAGACGGCAGCGTCATGAGTGCGGTGTCGTCCGGCGTCAATCGGCCCGATCGCAGCTCGTCACGTATCCAGCCTGTGAACAGTCGCTCGCCGAATATGCCGTTTGACCACGACTCAGGGTCGGTGTACCCGGAGGGCCCAGGCAGCAGGTAGTGGCCGTACTCGTGGGCAATCGTCCGAGCCCACTCGAAATCGCTCCGGCCTCCCATGGCGTCGTAGAGATAGATCGAGGTCCGCGTCTGCTCGCCGCCTGCATCGCCATCGCGGCATATCCACACATCGGCGCAGCCCGACCTCAGCCGAGCGTTTAGAACGCCGAACCTGCGCTCGGCCAGGCCCCAGAGGATCGCCAGCAGGCGCGCCGATCGCCGCCCTATGCCCAGCAACGAGCCGTGGGGAACGTGTACGTCAAACCTTGCTGTGGGAACGGTCGCACCGCCGGTTTCCACAATGACTCTGGCCAGATATCTCCGTCCCGTGATGGGATCCGTGGCTGCCCCTCCCGGTCCCGTTACCTCCCTCAGCGAGGCCGGCCTCGGGTACGTGATCCGCTCGACGACGCCGACATCCTGTGCACACGCCACTGGCGCCGACATGGAGGCGATGATGCCGAACGCGAGTGTGCGCCATCCTGTGCCCCGAGCGGCCCTGAGATGATTGAACGATTGGGTGCCGATGCGTATCATTGCTCTTACGTATACCTCAGTAGGGTTGGCGAGCCTGCAGCGATGGTGATCCCGAACACCGCAACGCTCGTCTGATATAGTGAGGTACTATCGTGGCGAGCTGGGGGCTCCGGCAGCCACAGAGTGACAAAGCCATGAGACGCGACACGATGCATCGCCTTCTGCGAGGTCTGCTGGCGATCCTGGTCATCGGATCGGGACAGGCCCTGCCGCATCGTACATATGCCGATTCGGACGCAGCTCCGGAGGATCCCGAGGTAAAGCTTGGCCGCGAAAGCGCTGCCGAGCACGATAAGACGGTCAAGTTCGTTACGGATCCGGCCGTAGTTGGGCGCGTGCAGCGCATCGGAAAAGAGCTCGCGGACATCGCGAACGAGTACGAGATACCGATGCTCTGGGGCAAGCCGGGCCTGAAGCGCTTCGAGTACTCGTTCAAGGTCGTCGAGGACAAGGACGTCAACGCGTACTCGATGCCGGGCGGAAAGATATACGTCAACAGCGGCCTGCTGGACTTCACCCAGTCTGATGACGAGCTGGCCGGCGTCCTTGCACACGAGGTCTCCCATGCTGCGCATCACCACATGATGCGGCTTCTCTCCGAGCAAGAGAAGATGCAGTTCGCCGCGCTGGGTCCTGCACTCATCTCCGTTCTTCTCGGTAAGGGCACCGGTGATACGACGCAGAACCTCCTTCTCGTCGGCCAGCTCTATATGACGGCCAAACTCAACTCATACGGAGTGGAAGCAGAGAAGGACGCCGACTACTCAGCGGTCCACTACCTCCGAAAGACCAGGTACAACCCCGTCGGACTGCTCACTTTCATGGAGCGGCTGTATCGTCAGGAGCGGCTAAAGCCGGAAGTTGAACTCGGCATCTACCGAACGCACCCGCCGTCGGTTGAGCGAGCCCAGGCTCTAGTCAAGCTCCTCCGCGAGCTGGGTATTCCCATCAGTCGGCGCGAGGTGGATCCATCCATCGGCGCACGAGCGTATCCCGTTGAGAAGGACGGCACGGAGTACGCCGAGGTCAAGATGAACGGCACCTTGATCGCGTTGCTGGCGCCGGACGGCGACGTCTCCGCATCGGTCCGGGCCAAGAAGCTGGCCACCGACATCAACGCCCTGTTCGATGACAGCCTCGTTTCCTTCGAGCTAGCCTTGAGCTCAGACCGAACGAGGGTTCTTGCGCGACGCCGCACACTGCTCCGCATTACGGAAGCCGACGCACGCGCCAGCAACATGAGCATTCCCGACACGGCCAAGAGCGTGGTGGAAGCCTTGCGCAACCTTCTCTGGCAGGAGCAGTTCAACCGGACGCCTGTTCCGGTCGCGACCGAGTAGCCGTCTCGTCCAAGACTGCATCCAGATGCGCCGGGGGCGTCTCGTCCTATCACCGAGACGCCCCGTTCACGTTGTCCGTTCGTGAGAGAACGGTCCTACACGTCCTGCAGCTCGCCGTTGAGGAAGCGCTCGTAGCTCGCCAGATCCATCATGCCGTGCCCACTCAATCCAAACAGAATGTTCTTCTTCTGACCGGCCTCGCGCGCGGCTATCGCTTCGTCCATCGCTGCGGCAACAGCATGCGCACTCTCCGGCGCAGGAACGATGCCCTCGCAGCGTGCGAACTTGACGGCGCTCTCGAACACGTGCGACTGGGCAAGCGCCGTGGCCTCAATGAGTCCAAGCTTATGCGCGTGACTGACCATAGGCGCCATGCCGTGGTAACGCAGACCTCCTGCATGAATCGGCGGCGGCATGAAGTCATGGCCCAGGGTCTTCATCATCATCAACGGCGTCATGCCGGCCGTGTCGCCGAAGTCGTATCGCAGATCGCCCTTCGTGATGGACGCGCAGGCCGTCGGTTCGACCGCAAGGACTCTGTAGGAAGCCTTCCCCGCGATCTTGCGCTCAACAAACGGGAAGGCAAGGCCGGCAAAGTTGCTGCCGCCACCGACACAGCCGATGATGACATCCGGCTCTGCGCCGGCCATCTCCATCTGCTCCAACGCCTCGAGGCCTATTACCGACTGATGGAGCAGGACATGGTTCAGGACGCTGCCGAGCGAGTACTTGGTGTCCTTGGATGTGACCGTATCCTCGATGGCTTCGCTGATCGCAATGCCGAGGCTTCCCGGGCAGTCCGGGTCGATCTCGCGCATCTTGCGGCCGAACTCGGTATGGTCGCTCGGGCTGGCGAACACCTCGGCGCCCCAGGTGTGCATCATCAGCTTCCGGTAGGGTTTCTGTTCAAAACTCACTCGCACCATGTAGACCGTGCACTCCATCTCGAACAGACTGCAGGCCAATGCGAGCGATGATCCCCACTGGCCGGCCCCTGTCTCGGTGGCAAGCCTCTTGGTGCCGGCGACCTTGTTGTAGTAAGCCTGAGCCACAGCGGTGTTCGGCTTGTGGCTTCCGCCCGGACTTACCCCCTCGTACTTGTAGTAGATGCGCGCAGGCGTCTGCAATGCTCGCTCGAGGCGAACCGCACGCAGCAGAGGGGTCGGCCTCCAGAGTGCGTAGACCTCGCGGATCGGCTCGGGTATCTCGACCCACCGCTCCGTCGTCACCTCTTGCATGATCAAGTTCTCGGGGAAGATGGCGGCAAAGTCGTCCGGACCTGCCGGCTGTCTCGTCGCCGGATGGAGAGGCGGTGGGATAGGTTCGCCGATGTCGGCATTCAGGTTGTACCAGGCCTTCGGAATCCGGTCCGCAGGCAGGAGGAATGAAGTTGGGTCGCTCATGGTAGGTCGTCCTCGGGGTTGGGAGTGGACCCGATTATAACCTGAAGGTCCGTCGAGCGTCAAACACCGCCCTGATGATCGGCCATTGATGGGCCGATCTGTGAGGGTACACTCATTCGTCGCCGTCGGGAAACATCGGCTGCAGTAACAACGGATCATATTGTGTGAGTGTCCTGAACGAGTCCGCCGCCACCGTGCTTCGCGAGCTCCGAGCGCGGTACCCTGATACGCCGTTTCTAGCCCTGGGCCAGACCGTCTGGTGGGACGAGCCGATGAAGGCCGCGCTCAGGGTGCTGCTCGACGACGCCGGCCTCGGAGGACACATCGTTCTTGGGGTGCATGACACTGACTATTTCGCCAAGGCCCACATGCAACTGGCGCCGGGAGAGCGCTACGCCCTCCTTCCCCACAACGACGGCTCCACCCGTGACCTCTGGTCGGCCGCAGGTGAGATCTCGCAGTTCATGGGAAGTGAGTGCTTTCCGACCCGCCATTCTCTGACTCAGCATGGAGTGCCGTTCCATTGGCTCGCGGGGCGTCAAGGTGATAAGCGCCCCGCGTTCATTGACGAAGTCACCGCTGCGTGGGGATGGCGCGGCCTGGCTTTCGCAGGATCGGCAGACACCGTCGTCCGCGAACTGCGCCTGGAGGACGTGACTGCCGGCATCCGTCGGATGCTCGAGTGGGGTTTCGACGGCACCATAGACGCGATCGAGCCCCCCGATACGGCACGCCAGGCTCGGGCGGTAGCGGACCGGCTCGTGGGAGCGTGCTGCGCCTGTTGTCGGTCGAATCCCGCATTGACGCTCACTGATCTCTACAAGGCCATGTTCCCTCGACTGCTGGAAGAGCTTATGCAGCGTCCGATGACCGGATACACCGTCACGAGCACTTCCGAACTCCTCGAGTTCACCCCGAAAACCGCGCACCTTCCTCGTTTCGAGTTCCTCGACCTGTTCCTCCGCCCTGCGACGCGCTCAGCGGCAATCCATGCGTACAACCACGCTGTCGGAGGATCAGAAGTCTACTCGCTCGACAAGTTCGGCGTCGGCGCTCTCCCATTCGATGTGGTGGTTCCCGGATTGGGGCGAGGTACCCTGAGGGTAACCCTTCGCGCGATCCACATCGAGACCCCGCAGCCCATTCGGCTGCGTCTCAGCCGGCCCATCGAGTCAGTATCCGATCTTGCCGATGCCCTTTCCGCTCACTTTGGCGACAAGGTGGTCGTGGTCGGCAAGGCCGTTGCGCTCATCTCCATGCTCGCACGCGAGTACATCTTCGTGTTCAACGAGACCGGTTCGATGTATGTCCACCGGACGCGATCCATGAACGCAGAGTTGTCGGCTCGCGGGATTCCGGTCACCGTGCATCCGATCCTGCGGCTGCACTATCAGACCTGGGACTCGGCCGGCGACGTCGCCACCTCAATGCGCCTGCCCGAGCCGCTCCGAGGCCCATTCGGCGCTCAGGCCTTGCCGATGTCGCAGATCAGTTCAAGATGGCGTGAGGTAGTCGAGAAACAGGAAACTCTCCTGGCTGTGCTGTCGTCCCTGCGAGGGACTCGGCGCGTTCTGGCCTTCCTTGCCGAACATGAGCCTGGCCGATGGGAACGCCTCTGCGACGAACTGGAACGTCTCATACTCGAGATGCGGGAGTTGCGCGCCCGCGTCGAACCTATCGCGCGGCAGGTGCGCCGGCGATATGAGGAGGTCGCATCGCTGCGCTCTCAGATCGCTGAAGTCGAGCGCGACATGAGTCGGCACTTCAGATCGGTATCGGACTGGACGCCGTACGAACTCGAAACCCGCTCCGAGTTCGCCGCCAGGCTGGCCGACCTTCACCGGCGGCGTCGGGCCATCCTTACTGAGGTGCGTGCTCTGAAGGCCCACCGGCTCACCATGGAACGATCGAGCGATATCCAGCAGCTCCGGGAACGCGTCGAGGCGATTCGCGTTCGCGCCGAGGAGGCCAGGCTTCGATTGGTGCGAGATGCCCTGTTGACCGTTGAGGGGCTCCCTCATACCGATCACCGTCCCTGTGCCTGGTGGCTGCCTATGGTGGATCCGTCCGGCTCATGGTTCAGGCGGATCACCGAGACGACAAGAGCTTACACGGAGCCGCTCTAGGATCGCGAGGACAGCCCTGTTTCCCGGCGACCAAGACGCAAACGACAACTCTGGTCACCGTCCTGTGCACGCTTCAGCCCGCAGCTACACAGGACCCAGGTGCAAGCCCCAGGCATCGGCCAGCTTCTTGCCCTCTGACGATAGAGCCGCGGCTTCGGCGGCCGAGAGCTTGCGGAAGCTCTTCGCGACGGCGACGGCTTCCCGGACCTGCTCGACGAAGTTGAAGCCGATGACCGCTGTGGCGACACCCTCCAGACTCAACGCGTAGCGGATGGCGTCAGTCACTCGTTCCTTCGGCATCTTGCATGGGGTTGGAGTCCGATAGGCGAAGTTCGGCGCACCGCCAAGAACCTTCATCGCCACGATCCCCGCCTTGTGTTTACGAGCCTCGGGAAGGACGCGCGTCTCGTAGGCATAGATGTGCTGGTCAACGAAGTTCATCGCGGGCATGACGACATCAATCTCGCCCGTCTTCACCGCCGCAGCCATCTTCTCCACGCGCTGATGCCCGCTGACACCGATGAACCGTGTAAGCCCGCGCTTCCTGGCGTCCAGCAGGCCGCGGAGCGGGCCATCGGCATCAAGAAGCTTCTCGATATCGAAGTCCCCGATGTTGTGAAGGTGGATCAGGTCCACATGATCTGTCTTCAGCAGGCGAAGGCTCTCCTCCAGAGTGGCGACAGCCTTGTCTCTGGACATTCCGCGCGTCTTCGTTGCAACGAACAGCCTGTCACGCCGTGCGCGAACGATGGAACCGAGGCGTTCCTGAGCCACGTCGTAGATCGTCGCCGTGTCAATGTAGTTGATGCCGAGGTCGAGCGCCTCGCCCACAACGCGGTCAAACGTCTCCTGCGACTGGAAACTGTGGCCCAGCGGTGCCGACCCAAACCCGATGATGGAAACCCGAGCCCTGGTGCGTCCCAGTGTTCGCATCGGCATGTCGCGGCCCAGCGCTTGCCGGTCCTGGTCGAGCAATCCAAGAACACCAAGCCCGACGGCCGCCCCTGAGGCCACGAACTCCCGTCTTGTCAGTTCCTCGTGCACTGATCATCTCCCAGCGCGCGCTCGGATTCGCGCGATCTCGGTCTCGTCTACGGCCTTCTCAAAAGATCGAAAGCCGGCCAGTTCGAACCCGTGACGATCACAGATGCGGCCAATCTCGTCAGCCTGTTCGACCGACACCGTCTTTCCAAGCGTGAAACTCTCGCAACGTCCCTCGAGGCTGAGCGCCATCGTCTCCGACATGCACGCGTAGGCCATTCCGGGCGGAAACCCAAAGCTGAACGGCGTCGTCGCTCCGTATTTGGTGCACTGCATGTTGCCCGGAACGCGAACCACGCCGCCTTCGATGACGAGCACGTCGTCCCGTTCTCGCGCCACACGTACCGATACGTCGCGGGGTCGTGCAACGTCACAGACAACGCAGCCCTTCTTCAAATGATGCGGCTCAACGATCGAGTCAGCCGCACTGCTGACCGTCACGATGATGTCCGCCTCCCGAAGACCTGCCCGGATATCGTCGTGGACCGAGAGGCTGGCCGGAATCACAGGCGCAAGCCGGGCGGCCACTTCCTCCAGACGCCCCCGGTTGCGCCCTATGAGGGCCACAGAGGCGGCGCTTCGTCCCAGCAGTTCTACGCACGTGGCTCCGATCGAACCAGACGCGCCGACGACGGCCGCTTGGGCCGATGCTATCTCGATGCCCATGAGCTTTGCGGCCAACTTCACGCCGTCTATGGCTGTTCGAACCGTATACGCGTTGCCGGTTGTCACCGCAATGCTCAGGCGCTGATCCAGCGTGATACCGCCATCTCCGACAACCGATGTGAACGCGCCCAGTCCTACGATCCCGGCGCCGAGCTCCTCGGCGATGCGGCCGCACTCCTCAAGTCTCTTGTACACGAACTCCACGGGGAGCTCAATGAACTGCCTTGGCGAAAGCGGGCAGCCGATCAGCCACCCGTGTGTCTCTGCGCCTGTTACCGACCGTATGCCCGTCACATCCGCCACCGGCAACGGACTCCGATGCTTCAGAAGCCACTCGATCGTGCGAACGGGCAATAGACCCATCGCAGGGTAGCGTCGAGCGACATCCCTGCGCACGTCAATGGGGTGGATGATGAAGGCGAACGGCCTCGGATCGGCTTCGGTCATGGTCGTTCCGTCGAAGGGTTCAATGCACCGCCGGCCTGTGCGAGGTGACTGGAGTCGTTAGCTGTAAGAGGAATCACGCTCGGGCGCCATCCAAGTTCGCCGAGTTTACCCAAGTAGTCGCTCGGCGTCAAATCGCGAGGGTGCTTGCCCAGGAGCGCTACGAGTGCGGCCTCCATGACGTTGGTAGCGAAGGCGTCACCGCCGATCGCAGGCGTTGTCGTGATGAGCAGACGCACGCCCCGTTCTCGCAGCAGCTCAACTTCCGAAGCCCTGCTTGATTGCGTAAGCACGATCTTGCCGTCCATGCGCTCCGGCATGTACCTCCTGATGATATGCCAGTCGCCCGCGATCACATCGGCCTCTGCGAAGAATCGCGGGAAGCGGGGCGTGTTCGTCTCCTGCTTCGCTCCCGTCGGGTAGAGCCACTCAATAGGCAGCCGAACGACAACCGGCAGCGCTAACCTCGCCAGAATCTTCAACAGGTTCCAGGATCGAATGGGGATGGGGATGCCGAGCCCGTAGATGAGGTCGCCAAAGGTGATGCTCCGCGCTCTCTGCGCCAGCGCTTCAGCCATGCCGAACCGATCCACCGCGGCGACCAAGAGGACATGAGACGAGGCAAAGTCCACGGTGCCGTTGCGGTCGAGATACGCCACGGTCTCACGCTCGAGCGTATGCTTGAGCCCACTCCCGTCAACCCATGGTGTCTGCCTGGCTCCCCGCATCAGGGCTATCGTCTCGCGGAATGCGTAGCGGCGATTGCCGGCGTACAGGTAGGCATCGGTCCCGCCTATGCCGAAGCAGTCCACGTGGCCATCGAGTTCGGAGATCAAATCGGCAAATCTGCCCTTGTCGCCATCGGTTCCGATTCGTTCTATCAGCAGTTCGCTGCCGCCGAAACTCACTGTGACGCGCTTATCGCGCTTCGACGTACCCAGGCTGACGCTCACGATGCGCTTCATCGCGGCTTTTCCGATCCGCTCCGGACCACCCAGCGCACGGCAGCAAGGACGACGAGAAACTCCTCGGGTGTCATGGACTGGTTGGCATCCATCGCTTCCACCCGCGCGAGCAGTTCGGCTACCGGTCCGCTCGTAGCAGAAACGGATCGGGCCAGCAGCAGCGCGGCAGTGCGATAGTCGCCTTCGGCATAGGCGTCTGCTGCCCTGGCCGTCCGCCTCGAACGACGGAGTGAGCCGAAGCCGGCCTCGCCTGACGGCCTCTGCGTGAGCGACTTGATTGCCTTGTCCACGGCGGAATCCCGATCCATCGGCCCGCCGGTCAGAAGCCGGTACATGTCCGGATCGCCCAGGAGCGCGCCGATCGCATTGGCGATCTGCTTACGCCCCACATCGGACGAAGTTGCGGCGAGTGCGGCATAGAGCTCCGGAATGGCCGACATTCGACCGGTGCGGGCAAGGGCGAACGCTCCGTGAGTGCGCACGGACGGATCCTCCTCGGCCCCAAACGCCTCCTCCAGAGCCTCTCCGGAGGCCACATCCCCTATCTCGCCGATCGCGTCCATCGCCGCACTCCGAATGCCGCGACGATCGTGCCGCAGGAGCCGCACCAAGACAGCCGGAGCAGCCGACGGATGACAGGCGCCAATCGCCTCGATAGCGGCTTCGGCCTCCTCCCACCTCTCGGCGCTGAGCGACCGGTTCAGCGCTGACTCGAGATCCGGCAGGTGCGCGAGCGAACCAATCCGGCCCAGCGCCCTCGTTGCCGAGATGCGAAGGTCGCTTGCCTCCGCGTTCAACAGGGCCGCAAGGTACGGACCGGCCCTTTCATTGGCAATCCGACCCAGCGCTTCGGCGGCCTCTTGAGCGACCGACGACGAAGGGTCGTCCAGGCACCCGACCAGGGCGTCAATGGCGGCCGCATCCCCGATCTCGCCCAGAGCTCTAGCCGCCTCACGCCGCACTCGATGGCTCGGATCTGCCAGTGCAAGAGTGAGTTCCTGAACGGCCAGGCCGACACGCGAAGCACTCAACGCACTGACAGCGTTTCTTCGCTCCTCCTCAGTCTGCCCATGCTGGAGGCGATGGATCTGGATAAGACTGCCGACGCGGATCGCGCCCAACTGCCCAAGGACCGCAGACGCTGAAGCGCCGCTGGAAACGGGCATGCCTTTGACCAGCGGCAGTGAGACCAGGCGGATGACGGAGTTCAAGGCGAACAGCACATGGTACGCATTGGGACTAATGCCGGCCAGCGTGACCGGATGAGCAGCCAGTAAGGGAATGATGAGCCCTCCGGCGATAGGCGCCAGGCCGCCAGCGATACCGGTGACGGCAGAAAGCGCACCGACATACACGCTTCGCCCCTCAGCGGGTGTGGCCTCGATGAGCACATTGAACTGCAGCAGTCCAACCCCCGCCCACACGATCCCGCCGAACGCGTTGTTCAAGCACAATATGATGAGCGTCATTGTCATCGCTTCCGGATTGGCAGCGACCCATGGCAGCGGGGTCAGCGACACGCCTGCAACCGCGATCACAAGAAGCGGCCGGTTGCCGAACTTATCCGACAAGTACCCCCAGAGCGGCATCGAGGCCAGAGAGGCAAGCGAGGCAATCGCACCGAGGACCTGCAGCCACATGTAGGATAGCTTGAGCTCTTGCAGGGCATAGACTGTGTAAAACGGGGCAGCGATGAACTGCCCGACAGCAAATACGCCGCTGAACCAGAGCACTCGCCGGAAAGCGCGATCCTGAAGCGGGCCACGGTACGCCGCAATGGCACCGGACAGACCCCCCGACGTCATTCTATCCGAGCGCGCCATCGGTGGCTCCGGCTGGCGCAGCAGGACCAGGAAGCTCACCAATCCGAAGACTACGGCCACACCGAAAAGCACCGCAAAGCCGACGGGCTCCGAGACTATCCCGTCTTTCACCGCCCTGTCAAGAAACCATGCCGGTGGCAGCGAAGCCGCCATCGCAGTCAGACCCGCCAGCATGTTGCGTCGTCCGAAGTAACGCCCGCGATGGTCTGCCGGCACCAGATCGGAGAGCCAGGAGGTGAATGCCGGCACAGGCACCTGTATGGCAAGGCTCGACACAATCAGCAGTGCGACGAAAGCGTAGAGCCGCATCTCGCCAGGCGGGAGCCAGGGTATCAGCAGGATTGGGAGCCAGAGTGTTCGGGAGAGCAGCGAAAACCACGCCGTTATCCCCTTGCGCTGCCCGAGCCGCTCAACGACCACCGATGACACCAGTTGGATGAGCGCGGCAAAGGTCGGCGCTGCACCGATGACGCCCATCCAGAAGCTGCCGGCACCCAGCCACAGCGCGAATCCGGTCTGGAACGCACCTCCTGTGAGCGATAGGTGAACCGTTGCCGCCACGGCCTCGATGTTGGAGAGCCGGAGAGCGCGGATCACCTCAAGCCGCGTCAAAGGGCGGTTCGGGTGAGTGGCTGTTGGGGTCACGGGGCGACTCGGCTAGAAGACAAGGGGATCGCGGCGAATCCCGATGCCGATGATGAGACCTATCCCGATGAGCGTGACTAGTATCGAGCTTCCTCCATACGACACCAGCGGCAACGGGACACCCGTCACGGGTCCCAGGCCGACGTTCATTGCCATGTTCACCAGCGCATGGAAGCTGATCATCGAGAGGACACCGGCCCCGACCAGCCTGCCGACGCCGTCTGACGCCAGCCCCACCAGCAGCCATCCGCGCAACACCAAGGTCAGCAGCAGGCCCAGCGTGACAGCAGACCCGAAGAACCCTCCCTCCTCGGCAATCATCGTAAACACGAAATCCGTCTGTCGCTCAGGGATGAACTCGCCCTGCGATTGGGTGCCACGCCCAAGGCCCTTTCCGAAAATGCGTCCTGACCCAATGGCGATTCGGGCTTGATTGACCTGATACCCAGCCCCTTTCGGATCCGAGCCGGGATTGAAACACACGAGCAGGCGCTTGATCTGGTAATCCCGAATGGCTCCGGCTTGTACCATCAGGCCGAACATGGCCAGTGCGCAGACGATCACGGCCGCAAGGTACTTCACGGGCACGCCCGCAACGAACGCCATTCCAAGCCAGATCGAGCCGATCACGAGAGTGGTCCCGAGGTCAGGCTGCCGCAGGACAAGAAGTAGGGGCACTGCGACATGCGCAAGCGACCGCAGCACGGTTGAGGGACGATCAATGCGCTCGCGATGGGAATAGAACAGTCCCGCGAGCGACAGCGTCAGGAAGAGTTTGGCGAACTCGGAGGGCTGCATCCGGAACTGCCCGATGGCAAACCAGCGCACTGAGCCCTTGGCTTCATGCCCTGCCACAAGAACCGCGATCAGCAGTATCAGATTGATCACATACAGCGCCCGGACATGCCGCTGCACCCGTTCGTGACCGACCACTGCCGCGGCGATCAGGCCGGCCATGCCAACCACGGACCAGACGGCCTGTTTCACAAAATAGGGATGCCCGTTATCTGCCTCGACGCCATACAGCGCGGCCAACCCGATCGCAATCAGCGCCAGCGCAGTCAACGCGAGCGGAACATCGAACCGCTTGGCGAACCGACGATCAACAAGGGCAGGAAGGGGTACGGCAGTCATGTTCAAAAGTATATCCCGGTTCATCGGCTTGCCGCGCGCCGAGCTCGTTCGGTCCGACACTCCAGAGCCGCAAGCCAGGGCGAGTTTGACGCCCTACAGGTACCATGGGTATACTCTGCGGTGCTGCGGCCGCCGTCCCGCCCACCCCGTAGGGGCGACGGTGGCCGTTGAAGCGTTATGGCCGCCTATGTGCTGCCCGCATTGAGGACCCACGAGGATGACCGCTTTCCTTCGTCGCCTATTCGACGGCAACGAACGCGATATCGCGAAGTATCGAGCCGCTGTCGAGAACATCAACCGGCTTGAACCCGATATCGAGAAGCTCAGCAACAAGCAGCTCCGGGACCGTACCGATGAACTGCGCGCACACGTGCAGCGGGAATGGCAAGCCAAGCTGACGGCCATGGAGCGCGACGGTGTCCTCGAATCCCAGCGCAAGGACCGGACGCGTCGGCTGCTCGACGACATCCTGGACGCCATCATGCCCGAAGCGTTCGCGTTGGTGCGGGAGGCTGCTAAGCGCACGCTCGGCCAGAGACACTACGACGTGCAGTTGATCGGCGGTATGGTTGCGCATGATGGCCGCATCGCTGAGCTCAAGACGGGAGAAGGCAAGACACTCATGGCCACTCTTCCGCTCTTTCTCAACGCACTCGCCGGACGTGGCGCCCACCTGGTGACAGCCAACGACTATCTGAGCAAAGTCGGAGCCGTTTGGATGGGGCCGATCTACAATCTGCTGGGCATGTCCGTCGGCATTATTCAGGGCCAGAGCCCCGAGACGGGCGATGAAGGGGGCAGTTACCTTTACGATCCGGAATACGAGGATCCGGATCCACGCTACACCTACTGCCGACGCATCACAAGGCGCGAAGCGTACGCCTGCGACGTCACCTATGGGACGAACAATGAGTTCGGTTTCGATTACCTGAGGGACAACATGGCGTTCCACAGGGACGATCTGGTGATGCGCGACCTGCATTACGCGATCGTGGACGAGGTTGACAGCATCCTGGTGGATGAGGCGCGCACGCCGCTCATCATCTCGGGCTTCGTGGACCAGGACACGAGCATGTACTACAAGGTTGACCGTGTCATACGCCAGCTCCGCCAGGGCAAGGATGCCACAACGCAGGTCGAGCGCGACGACCCGACGCATGATCGAAACAACCCCAACATCCACTACCTCGTGGACGAGAAGCAGAAGACCGTGTCGCCGACGGACGCCGGCATAGCCCGGATTGAAGCGATGCTAGGCATTCGGAACCTGGCCGACGACCCGCAGATGATGCACTATGTCACGGCCTCGATGAAAGCGCATGCTCTCTTCAAGAAGGACATTGACTACGTAATCCGTGATGGCGAAATCGTCATCGTGGATGAGTTCACCGGGCGCCTCATGTTTGGACGTCGCTATTCCGACGGCCTCCACCAGGCGATCGAGGCCAAGGAGAACGTCGAGATCAAGCATGAGTCGCAGACACTGGCGACGATCACGTTCCAGAACCTCTTCCGGCTCTACCTAAAGCTGGCGGGCATGACCGGTACCGCCAAGACCGAAGAAGACGAGTTCAGAAAGATCTATGGCCTTGATGTCGTAGTCGTACCGACACACAGGCCCATGATTCGTCAGGACCATCCCGATGTCATCTACAAGCTGGCCGAGCACAAGTTCCGCGGCATTGCGGCCGAGATCCTGCGGCTCTACGCGAAGCAGCAGCCGGTCCTTGTGGGCACGCGTTCCATCGAGATGTCCGAGAAGGTCTCGTCCAGGATCACCTACGATCGCCTGCAGGTCCTCGGCATGGTCTCGCTGGTGCGTCCGAGGCTCGAGGCATCCAAGATAGACCGTGCCAAGCGCGATGCATACACGGCCCTGCTCAACGAAGACCTCGACGCGATCAGTCTCAACAGGCTGACACCTCTCCTGCGGGAGTTCGGCGTGCCGACGGACCCGCTCGCCGAGGAGAACTTGCGTGAAATCGCCGGTCTGCTTGGGCTGCAGGCTGATGAAGAGACCCTCAACAACCTTGACGAGGCCCTGCGCCATGGGATTCCCCACAACATCCTGAACGCGAAATACCACGAAAAGGAAGCCGTGATCATCGCCCAGGCCGGTCGCAAGGGTGCGGTGACGATTGCAACCAACATGGCGGGTCGAGGCGTTGACATTCTCCTTGGCGGACGCCCTCAGGCAGCAGAAACAGAAGTCAAGGATGAACCTGAACGTTCAGACGTGGCGAGCGCAGCCGAGCAGTCAGAGGGGACGGATGCATCGCAGGCCCCAAGTGAGCCGGTTCTCTCCTATCGGCGTGGCGGCAAGCCATCGGTACTCGACTCGGTGGCCCTACAGACACCGGAGGAGTATGAGAAAGCCGCAGACGAAGTGCGGCGGCTTGGAGGCCTTTTCATCCTCGGCACGGAGCGCCACGAAAGCCGCCGCATTGACAATCAGTTGAGGGGGCGGTCCGGCCGACAGGGCGACCCCGGCGAAAGCCGGTTCTTCGTGAGCCTGGAAGACGAGCTGTGGCGCCTCTTCGGCGATCGGAGTCAGCATCCGCTTCTGAGAACCTGGCCGGATGATCAGGCCATGGATGCGAAGATACTCAGCCGAATGATCCAGAGGGCCCAGAAGAAAGTCGAAGAGCACCACTTCGAAATCCGCAAGCACGTTCTGCAGTACGACGACGTGATGAACAAGCAGCGCGAGGTCATCTACGCCGAGAGGCGCAGGATACTGGAGGGTGCCGACCTCCGAGACACGATCCTCGGATTCCTGCGTGAGACGGTGTCGAACGCTGTGGGTATGTTCTGTCCCGATGCCAACACCGGCCTCGAATGGGATCTCGACGGCCTCTACAAGGGTCTGGACGAATACTTCCCGCTCTCCCTTGCCGCGACGAGGAAAGATCTGGACGGAAAGACCCGAGCCGAGCTCGATGAGTTCCTGACCCGCCTCATCGAGGAAGCCTACGCCACCAAAGAAGCGGAGATCAATGAGGCCTTCGGCGACCCGGATGCTATGCGAAACATCGAGCGGCACGTGGCCCTCACGGTGATCAACCAGAAGTGGATGGAGCACCTCGCGAACATGGACTACCTGCGTGAAGGTATCAACCTGCGCGGGTATGGGCAACAGGATCCGCTCGTCGTGTACAACAAAGAAGCGTTCCAGATGTTCGAGGATATGCAGCACTCGATACAGGACGAGATCGCCCGATACATGTTCCATGTCCAGTATGTTCAGGAGCGCCAGCCGCAGAGACGCCAATATCAGCCTTTTGAAGAGACCGGAGGCGGAGATGCCGGTGGGCGACCTCCGGCCGTCAGAACGCGCAAGCTCGGGCGGAACGACCCGTGCCACTGCGGAAGCGGCAAGAAATACAAGCACTGCCACTACCCGAACTAGCTGGGACCGATGCGGAGCGCACACGACATGATGATCGAGTCAGGCGAGTATCCTCGCGTAGACTCGCCGGTTTACCGAACACAGAGCGGGACAGCGTATCTCACACATCCCGGCGTCACCACATTGGCGAAACCGGCTCTGAACGACGGTGCGCCATCCCCGTTCCTCGCCGGTTTCCCGACTGCGCTCGGCTTCGAGGCCGCGACCTCCGATCCCACTCCGCTCACATCCGGTGCCGGCCTGTGCAAGCTGGCCGGGCAACTGTGCTACATGTCGTTCGGCCCCAAACGCACCCCCAACGCGCAGGCGTCACGGTACTTCGCCAACATCCTCGGTTCCGGGCACGGCTCGGTGCTCGAGCATGCCACCTTCTCGTTTCTTGCCTACGGCATATCCCGCAGCGTTACCCACGAACTGGTGCGTCATCGGGCCGGTTTCGCTTTTTCGCAAGTGAGCCAGAGGTACGTGTCGGGGCAGACGCTCCGATTCGTTGAGCGACCCGAGTTTCAGCAATCCGAGGACCTTCATCGCGAGTTCCTCGACCGCATTGATCGCCTGGCCCAGAGTCACGCGCGGATCGAGACCCGCCTGCGTGAGCTCCAGGACAGCGGCGCCGAGGTGCTGACCGCCGATGGACAGACCGGCCGTCGCAAGCGCGTCCACCAGGCCGCCAGGGCGCTTCTGCCCAACGAAACCGAGGCGCCGATCGTCGTTACGGGCAATGTCCGCGCGTGGCGGCACTTCATCGAGGCCAGAGCCAACGAACACGCGGATATCGAAATACGCATGCTCGCGTACGCGGTGTTCTTGTGTCTGCGGAGTCTGGAGCCGCTGCTGTTCGGCGACTACGAGGAAGTGCCGCTTGCCGATGGAACGGTCGCTGTGTCCACCGTGACGCCGAAGGTATAGCCGCCGCCTGAGCCTGCCTTACCCGGGATCGGGACGAGAGAGCATATGCGCATTGCTTGGTTGGTGTCGGTCCCCTTTGCAGTTGCGGGCCTGAGCCTGCTTCGGACGGGCGGCCGGCAAACGCAGCCTGCGCCCACCAGAGTGGCCAGGCTCGCATGCACGGCCGACACCAACCTATCCTCCTACGAGACCGAGACGCTTCTGAACTACGGAGCCTCTCCCCGCATTCGGCTCAAAGGCATCCAGATGCTCGGGGTGTTCCAGTTCGATCTGAAGCCCGTCTCAGGAATGGTCATCGAGCGTGCCCGATTGCACTTGCGTTACGCCGGCACCGACCGGAAACTCCGAACGCTCGGCTTCTCGACGGTGGCTGTACCATGGACCGAAGGAGCGGGTCGAGGCGACCGGGTCGCCGGCGCGACATGCTTCGCATCGCCCGAGCTGGGAGTGCGCCACTGGACGACGAAGGACTCAGACTTCACTGATGCGGCGTTCCTTCCCGAAGCATCTCTTGTGTCCTACTCCGACGTTCGCAATGACGGTGACGGCCGGCTATCCGCCGAGATAGATCCTCGCATTGTTCAGGCCATGCTCGCCGGGCTCTCATATGGTCTCGCGGTTACCGACGAAAAGGGCCAGACAATGGCCAACAACGACGTCTTCGCAAGGGAGCAGTACGGTTCTGCGCCGTATCTATCCGTGGAGTATCGCAAGCCGACGGCGGCGGAGACCAGGGTCGGAGCACTGGCCCATTTACGGGCGCGTCCCGCTCCCGAGTGGGCGACCACGGCGACTTCGGCCGCGCAGTTGGATGTGACGATCCCGACAGGCTCTATCGGCATCGAGGCCGCCATTCGGATCGCTGGAGAGGGGCATGCGCGCAAGTTGCCCGAGACAGTCGTGGGACTCATGCCCCGCTCGAGCATGACAGCGCACCTTGACGACCTACCGGGGAACGCCGCAGTCACCATCATGGCCCGGCCCGTGGGCATGACGGGCTTGCGCGGTCCGTGGTCGTCCTCCACCATGCGGACTCCCCGTTTGAAGCCGAGGCCCGGAGCGCTGAAGGTGCCGTCGTCGTACTTGCGCCTCGGCAGTTGCCCCGGTCGCAGACTTGGACCGCTTACCGTCAGCGTGACCCGGGCCGACGTCCGCCTTGACCCCGACACAGGAGAGCCCGATCAACGACTGCGCGATCACCTCTGGAACGGGCGCGCGATATACCTGCAGGCATGCCGAGGGGAACGCGTCGGCATAACCGTCAGCATCGCCAGCCGGGCCGCGGACGGTACCGCGGTCGTTCGCTGCCGACCGACGGCGCCACCTGCGACGGGTGTGCGATACGCCACGTATCGGGTGCTGCCGGTTCGATCCAGTCGAAGGATCGCCGATCTGTGCATTCCCGCTGCCGAGACCCGCTCCTATCCATCAGCCAGGGTGTCCCAGTGGCTTGTCGAGTTCGACGTGCTGCCGTCGCAGCCCTCCGGCATCGCGTCGTTCAGCCTCGACGTGGCGTCCGAAGGACATGGCTCCGTCAGGTTCCCGGTCCAGATCGCCGTGTTGCCTCCGGCTCTGCAGACCCGCCTCGGTTTCGAAGTCAGCCTGAACACCTATGGAAGCCCTGCCAGGGCCGCAGGCCTGGACCCGGCCTCTGCAGACGGCCTCAGATCGGAGCAGCAGTACCATCGCCTCGCCCATGAGCACCGTTGCACGCTTACGCCGCTCGGGTACTCGCACTCGGGCACGCTGGAACCAGGCTACGCCCCCAACCTCAGCGGCTCAGGCGCGAATCGTGCGGTGACGTCATGGGCCGAGTGGGACAAGAGGTTCGTCGCCTACCTGAACGGCGAGGCGTTCGTCGGATTGCCGAGGGACCGGGAGCCGATAACACATTTCTACCTGCCGTTCCATGAGGCATGGCCGGAGGACATTCGGCGTCACTATGCGTACACACCGCCCGCTCCGGCGTATCCTCAGATTATCGCGGACCACGCCATGGCGGCTGGACCGATAGAGCAGATGATGTCATCGGAGTACAGCGTCGGCTTCCAGGCCATCGTCCGCGCCTTCCGGGAGCACATCCGTCAGGTCGCCCGCGCCGCTGCGCGTGCCCATTTCTACCTGAACAACAAGTACTACTACCGCGATCCCGCGAGCGGTGGACGGGGCACATCGTGGTGGCTGCTCGACGAGCCCATGCATCGCGATGACTGGCTCGCTCTTGCCTGGTTCGGCCGTCTCCTCAAGACCGCCGTCAAGTCGCCGGCCACGTCCGGGTCCTTCAGGTCCGCGGATACGACCGCGACTGCGGGCGATGCCGCCTCAAGCCCGGATGCATCACGCGCTTCGATCGTTTTCCGCGCCGACATCTCTCGCCCGCAGTGGCAGCGAGACTATCTCGATGGCCTCGTAGACCTGATGGTCGTCAACGACGAAATGTATGCGCGCCCCACGCTCATGCGGCGCATCCGCCGACGCCTGGGAGTGACCTTCTGGCACTATGGCGAGGCCCCCGCTCCTGATCGGGTCCTGACAGCGTTCGAGGAATGGCCATTGCGTGCTTGCCTGGCCGGCGCTGACGGCATCGTGCCCTGGCAGACGATCGGTACAGCGGCCAACACGGAGCGGGCAGAGGCTACCGCTCTGATCGTGCCCGGGAACCGCATTGGGCACCACGGCCCGTTGGCCACTCTGCGCCTAAAGGCACTTGGGCGCGGGGCACAGGACGTAGAGCTGATCAGGGCGCTGGCACGAAGCCGCGGATGGTCTCGCGAACAGACGCGTCTGGCTCTGACGGACCTGATTGAAGCCCGCGATGGAGAGGCCTTGCGTGCAGCAGTGCGCGACGCGCTGAGGGATCAACCAAGTCCGGCCAGCCAGGCCTTACAGAGCGACGGCCATTCTGCCGCTGCCCCGGCTCGCCGGCCAAGCCCGAAGCCGTGAGGACCATAGGCGAACACATGAAGCTCGCACGGCGTGCCGGTATTGCGGCAAGCGTCCGCGAAGACAATCGAGTTTCGCACGTCAACGACCTCATCGTTCCATCCGTGCACGAGGAACGCCGGCGGCGAACCGGCCTGGACCCGCGCGTCGGCGTCCAGCGTCGCAGCAAGTTCGGTCTCGGCCTCGTTTCCCAGCAGCGCTGCACGACAACCAGGGTGTGCCAGCTTTCCGACCATCCGTATCACGGGATAGATGAGGATCGCGAAGTCCGGACGTGTCTCCGATGCTGTGGCGGAAGACGTCGCAGCGAGCGCCGCAAGGTGTCCTCCCGCGCTGAAGCCGAGTATGCCGACACGCGCGGCATTGGCATTCCAAGCATCAGCGTTTCTTCGGCACATGCTGACGGCTTCGAGCACATCGTCAAGCATGGCCGGATATCGGTGATGCGGCGCAACGCGGTATCGAAGGACGACACCGACAGCACCGATGGACCGCACCCAGCGGCCAACAGGAGCTGCCTCATGCTCTGCGTGAGCCGAGTACCCTCCTCCGGGAAGAACCACGACGATGGTGCCGGTCGCGTTCTCAGGTCGCGGCCGATAGACCGAGTACGTGGGAAGGTTCCCATGGTCTCCTGCTGTGATGTCAGGAACCGCATGATCCCGCAGTGGCCTTGCTCGCATCTCTTCGCGCGCCAACCGATAGGCGGCGTTGCGCGCATGCTTCGCCATGGACCGCAGCCCCGATACGTCATTCATGACTGACACTCCCGAGCATCGCATCAAGCGTCGTGCGATCGAGCTCGGCTTCGATCTCGTGGGCATCGCGTCCGCCGCGCCGAGCGATGATCGAGAGTACCTCATGTCGTGGCTCGACGCGGGATACCACGCAGGCATGGCTTATATGGCAGCCAACATCGAGCGCCGCCTCGACCCCGCCATGCATCTGCCAGGTGCGCGCTCGGCGGTGATGGTCGCGGCAAGCTGCAACGTACCTCTGGACCCGCCCGAGCCCGGAACTGGCCGGTTCGCGCGGTACGCGCTCAACGACGACTACCACGACTGGATGATGGCAAGGCTGCGAAGCCTGTCCGATGAGCTGCCGACGCTGATCGGCAAGCCATGCCGCACCCGGCCTTTCTGCGACACTTCGGCAGTGCTGGAGCGTGAACTGGCCCGTCGTGCGGGGCTCGGCTGGATCGGCAAGAACGCGATGCTCATCAACCGCCGCTACGGGTCGCACATCCTGTTGGGCGGGCTGTTCGTGGATGTTGAGCTTGTTCCCGACGCCGAGGCACAGCCACACTGCGGCAAATGCCGACGCTGTCTCGATGCATGTCCAACCCAGGCTCTCGTCGGACCTCGCGTCCTTGATGCCCGTCTCTGCATCGCATACCATACGATCGAGTCGCGTGCGCCGATCCCTGACAGGATTGCAGACGCAATGGGTACACGGATCCTGGGCTGCGATATCTGCCAGGAGGTCTGCCCCCACAACAATGTGCGAACGCCGCAGACGCGGCACGATGCATTCAGACCTCGCCCTGCGGTGCAAGGCCGTACGCTCCGAGATCTGGCGACACTGAGCGACGAGGATTTCCGAGCCCAGTTTGCTGACAGCGCCGTGAAGCGCGCCAAGCCGAGTGGGCTCCGCCGCAACGCACATGCCGCCCTCATGAAAAGCGGGGAGAGCTCCGCCGAGCCCTCCCCGCCTTCAGATCACTGACCAACCGGCGTTCTATTTGTCGCGATCAGCCTTAGCGAGGCTGGCCTGAGCCGCCGCGAATCGCGCAATCGGCACACGCCGAGGCGAGCAGCTCACGTAGTTGAGGCCGATCTCATGGCAGAACTCGATGGAGTTCGGGTCGCCGCCATGTTCACCGCAGATGCCGAGCTTGAGCTTCGGATTGACCGCGCGCGCGTCCTCAACGCACATCCGCATCAGCTTACCGACGCCTTCTCGATCAATGGACGCCGTCGGGTCACCCGAGAAGATCTTCTCGTCCAGGTACAGCCGCATGAACTTGCCCGCATCGTCACGGCTGATGCCGTAGGTCATCTGCGTAAGGTCATTGGTACCGAACGAGAAGAACGATGTCTCCGGCGCGATTTGCGCTGCGGTCAACGCGGCCCTCGGGATCTCAATCATCGTCCCGAACATGTAGTCAACCTGCACACCTTCGGCTGTCATGGTGTCAACAGCGGTCTTCTCGAGGCGCGACTTGACCCAGGTCAACTCGTTGACGTGCCCCACCAGCGGGATCATGATCTCGGGGTGCACATCCATGCCGATCTTCTTCACCTCACACGCAGCGCCGATGATCGCGGCGACCTGCATCTGGACGATGCCCGGCATGTAAACGGACAGTCGGCAGCCGCGCAGCCCGAGCATGGGGTTGGCCTCGTGCATATTGCGCACGGCATTGAGCAGCTTGCGCAGCTCCGGCAACTTGGGCGACGAGGGGTCCTGGCACTCCAGTTGAGTGACTTCAACAAGCAGATCGCCTTCGGCCGGCAGGAACTCGTGCAGTGGCGGGTCAATGAGCCTGATGGTGACCGGTCGGCCCCCCATGGCCTTGAAGATGCCGACGAAGTCGGCGCGCTGGAGGGGCAACAGGGCTGCCAGCGCATCCTCGCGTTCCTGCTCGGTGTCGGCCAGGATCAGCTTGCGCACCAGAGGCACGCGGTCGCCAAGGAACATGTGCTCGGTGCGGCACAGGCCGATGCCTTCCGCGCCGAATCCGACGGCTTCGGTCGCCTGCTCCGGTGTGTCGGCGTTGGCGCGAACACCGAGTTTGCGCATCTGGTCGGCCCATTCGAGCAACTGCCCGACCTCGCCCGCGACTTCGGGGGCCTTCGTGGGCAGCTCGCCCGTATAGACCACACCTTCCGTTCCGTCAATGGAGATCCAGTCGCCCTCTTTGAGCGTGATGCCGTTGGCCGTGATGGTCTTGGCAGCTTCATCTATGTGAATCTCAGAACAGCCGCAGATGGTCGGGATGCCGAACTGGCGAGCCACCAGTGCCGCGTGCGATGTGCGCCCGCCTCGGCTAGTCAGGACGCCCTTGCTCGCGAGCATGCCGGCCAGATCGTCGGGGTTGGTCTCTTCGCGGACAAGAATCAGCGGTACGTCCGGGTTGTCGCGATGGATCGCCACGGCCTCATGCGAATCGAGCACGACGCGACCGGAAGCGGCGCCGGGTCCCGCATTCATGCCCGTGGCCATAATGCGATCCTTCGGCTTGGATGTGAACTGCGGGAACATTGTCTGCTCGAGAAGTGCCGGCGTCACGCGGCCTGCAATCGCCTCTTCCTTCGTGATCAGGCCCTCGCTGACCATGTTCACGGCGATCTTGACCGCCGCAGTGCCTGTCCGCTTGCCCGCGCGGCACTGCAGGATGAACAGCCGACCGTTTTCGATCGTGAACTCGATGTCCTGGACGTCGCGATAGTGATTCTCAAGCGTACGAGCGATCTCGGCGAACTGCTTGTAGATGGCCGGATTCGCTTCGGCGAGGGTCTGAATATCCATTGGCGTCCGAACACCAGCCACCACGTCCTCGCCCTGAGCGTTCATCAGGTACTCGCCGTAGAGCTTGTTCTCGCCCGTCGCTGGGTTCCGCGTAAAGGCCACTCCGGTTCCCGAACTGTCACCGGTGTTGCCGAACACCATGGACTGGACATTGACGGCCGTCCCAAGGGAGTCGCTGATCTTCTCCTTCTTGCGGTAGACGATCGCGCGATCGTTGTTCCAGGACCGGAAAACGGCCTCGATAGCCATTTCCAACTGCTCAAAGACATCCTGCGGGAAGTCCTTGCCCGTTTGCTGTTTCGTATGGGCCTTGAACTGCTCGCACAGCCACTTGAGATCGCCGGCGCTCACGTCGGGATCCTGCTTGACGCCCAGGCGGGTCTTGAGCTGTGTGAAGATGTCCTCGTACTCCTTCTTCGGGACATCCATGACAACGTCGCTGAACATCATGATGAGGCGCCGGTACGCATCATAGGCGAAACGCTGATTGCCCGTCTTCGCGATGAGCCCCTCGATCGTGGCGTCGTTGAGCCCGAGGTTCAGAATCGTGTCCATCATGCCGGGCATGCTGAACTTGGCGCCCGATCGAACCGACACGAGCAGAGGATCGGCGGCATCGCCGAGCTTCTTCCCCATCTTCTCTTCGACGGTCCGGAGCGCTGCTCGGACTTCGTCCATCAGACCGTCCGGCAACCGCCTGCCGCGTTCGTAGTACTCGGTACATACTTCGGTGGTGATCGTGAAGCCAGGCGGAACCGGAAGGCCGATATTGGTCATTTCCGCCAGGTTCGCGCCTTTGCCTCCAAGCAGGTCGCGCATCCCCGCGTTGCCTTCATGGAAGAGCCAGACGCGCTTCTGGTTTGTCATCTAGTGGTGTCCTCCTTGCTCGTGTCGCATGGTGTCGTTGGGTAGAGCACGAGCCAAACCCTGCTATTGTACCCGCAGGGCTATGCGGCGCGGCGGCAGGAAATGCCATCCATGGCCCGTTGCGAGCCGGAGTGCCGGCACTTCCGGCTGGCACTCACGGTATACTGAACCGATGATCACCCTGAAAGCACAGGCTCTCGGCCAAGGCGCCCGCATAGAGCTGCCTGACATCATCCAGGAGCTCTGGCAGGCTCGCTATCCGGATATTGTCAGGCTGGGTCACCCGGTACTGCGCCAGGCGGCCCGCCCGATCTTGCGCCCCGATGCCGACACCCGACGGCTGGTGGATCGGATGAAGGCCGCCATGCGTGCGGAACGTGGCATCGGGCTCGCTGCCCCGCAAGTGGGAGTTGACCGAAGAGCTATCATCTACATCTCGCCGGAAGAGCACTCACCCGTGCACGTCCTTCTGAACCCGCGCATCGTGTCCGCCAAAGGCGAACAGACGGCTGTCGAGGGCTGCCTCTCCCTCCCCTATCTTTATGGTGAGGTCACACGCGCCTACGAGGTCATCGTCAAAGGACTCGATATGCTTGGCCGTCCGGTTAAGCGGCGCGCCGCGGATTTGGAGGCACGGGTCATTCAGCACGAGATAGATCATCTCGACGGAGTCCTCTTCATTGACAGGGCGGACCCGGAAACACTCCACTGGGAACTGCCTGAGGCTGTCGAAGCGCCGCTGGAGCCCGCACTTAGCGCGGAATGAGCGCCGCACCCACAGTCTCGCGCATCGTCTTCTTTGGGACCGCGGCCTTTGCTGTGCCTTCGCTCCAGAGACTTGCCTCAAACGGTCGCTTTGAGATTGCGGCCGTCGTAACGCAGCCGGACCGACCCAGTGGACGAGGCCGAGCCGCAAGTCCGTCACCAGTGAAGAGCGCCGCTCAAGCGCTGAATATCGAGGTCCTGCAGCCGGAGCGGATTCGCTCGGCGAGTTTCTGCGCCTCGCTTCGTGCCTTCGATCCCGCGTTCTTCGTGGTTGCGGCATATGGACGCATCCTCCCCCCATCGCTGCTCGCTGTTCCACGACTGGGTCCCGTGAATATCCATGGGTCGCTTTTGCCTGAGTACCGAGGTGCGGCTCCCATACAGCGCGCTCTGATTGATGGATGCCCCGTCACAGGGGTCACCTCGATGCTCATGACTTCCGAGCTTGATGCCGGCGACGTGTTGATGCAGGCCAGCTACCCTGTCGGACCCGAAGATAACGCGGAGACCGTCACCATGGCGTTGGCAGCGTTGGGCGCCGACCTGATCGTAGAGACACTATGCGGCTTGATCGAGAACCGCATCCGACCGGTCCCGCAGGACCATGCCAGGGCGACCTACGCTCCTCCGATCACCTCCGACGATGCGGTCCTTGACTGGTCGCGACCGGCCGCCGCGATCGTCAACCGGATTCGCGCCATGTCGCCTCGACCGGGAGCGCTCACGGCCTACGAGGGCAGATCGCTCAAGGTCCTTCGCGCTTCGGTCTGGCACAGTGATGGGGCCGGCGAACCCGGTCGCGTCGTCAGCCTGCCACGCGAGGGGGTGGTCGTCGTGACCGGACTCGGGTCTGTCCTCATCCGCGACGTAGTGCCGGAAGGCAGGCGTCAGATGACTGCAGCAGAGTGGGCACGGGGCGCGCGTCTGGCTGTCGGCAGCGCGTTGGCGCTCATGCCTCCACCGAGGCCGGCTCCAGGCCCTCGATCAGCAACGGCCTGACCGGCGAAGCCTCGGCCCCCTTCCACCGCAGCGGCGCGCAGATCAGGAAGTGGCGACCGGACGGAGCGTTCTCCAGTGACAGGTTCTCGATGATGGTGCAGCCCCCGCCGAGCAGAATCCGGTGGGCCGGAAAACCGGTGCTATCGGGGGCATCTATGGACATGCAGGTCGTGCCGACGAGTCGGACTCCGAGGTAAACTAGGCGACGCGCTGCATCCGGGTCTATCCAGAACGGAGCGTTGGCCTCGGGTGGTGCACACCGGAACAAGACGCGGGCAGGCGGAGACGGTATCGCCTCAGACAGAGCCTCCACGGTAACCGGTCCGGGCCGCGCAAGCGTGACGACCTCGGCTGGTCCGACCAGATCCGCGATCGGTATTCCTGTGATGTCATATCCGCTTTCCACAAAGTGAGACGGTGCGTCCACGTGCGTTCCGCAATGGGCCGAGCAGATCATTGTATGCAGGGTATACGCGCTGCCATCCTCGAAGGATGCCCGGTTGACGAGCTGAGGAGCCGGGTCGCCCGCCCACACAATGACGTCATCCGGTATTACGTGGCCTATCTCGTGTACAATCATCCCATGGAAACCACCCTTCGGTATGGCCTGGCCCCCGGTCAGGCTCTGGATCGTCTGCGGTGAGCGGCGGTTCTCGTGCTGTCTGGATTCGGCGCTCAGCCACCGTATCCTGCGTCATCGCATCCGTCTTTGTCATCTCAGTGCTCGCCGGCAGAAGCGCCCAGTCGTACGACGGAAGCCGGCTTGCCGATCTGGCCGCCGACGCCGAGAACGCTGTCAACAAGGGCGACGCCATCGCGTTCGAGTCGCTCACGCATTCCGGCATCGTCAATGATCTGCGATGGGTCAAGGAGTGGCGCGAAAGCGGCAACCGCCGAGACTGGAAGGCGGGAATCGTCCTTCTGCCCGTCCGAGGGCGAACCCCAATGCTCCACATCTCGCGCACGCAGTTGTGCCAGAGCACCAATGATCATCTCTACGCCATCGCCGGCACGCCCTCCCATCCGGCCATCGGTCGCGAGATTCCCGAGACCGACCTCATGGGCGCTCGCGTGGTGAGCCACCGTCTGTCGGCCACCATCGAGCCCTCCACGGGTCACGTTTCCATCGAAGACGAAGCCGGACTGCGCCGCGTATCGGACACGTGGCCTGTCTGCGCGGTCCGCCTCAACGCGTGCTACACCGTGTCGGACGCACGCCTCGACGGGATACCCACGAAGTACGTTCAGGCCGGAGGTTTCATCTTCGTCCCGAAACCGAACACCCCAACGGCAACGCTCGCCATCAAGTTCGGGGCGACTTTGCCTGCCAGGGGGGAGACTTTCATTGCCCCCGATGAGGCGGCGCTGACGGCCTACTGGTACGCCCATACCTGCAGGCTGCCCGCCACTTCGGACATCCGCGTTGTCACACCGTCGTCATGGCTTAGCATAGCTCCCGGACGGAAGATATCGGAAACCGTTGACAATGGCATTCGCACCACTCGCTGGAAAAACGACTTGCCGGTGAGCTATCTGACGCTGGCGGCAGGCCGCTACACGCGCACATCGCGCCAGTCGGGCGGCAGGACCATTTCGGTGTGGCTCCGAAGGCACTCCGCCGACAAAGCTGAAGCCGCACTCGATCAGGCAGAGTCGGCGATCCGTTTCTTCAGCGACCGCGTGGGCCGGTTCCCGTTCGAGCAGTACGTCGTTGTCGAGTCAACTGTATTCCCGTTCGGGTTGGAAGCCTACTCGTTCACTCTGATCGGCACCCGAAGCCTGCCGCACGTCATCGTCCATGAGGTGTCGCATACGTGGTGGGGCGGGATTGTCCCCAATACGTACACGAAGTCCATGTGGAACGAGGCGTTCGCGACATACTCGGAATCGCTCCACAGACGCCTTGCCGGCTCAGACACCCCGACTGGAGCGCCAGGAGAAGGCGCAGCGGAGGCTGCTGCGAGGACACCCTCAAGCATCGCCCTGCGTCACGTTACCGATGCCATGCACCCCACCCATGCGGCCATCGGGTACGGCAAGGGCGCCCTCGTTCTCGAACAACTGGAGCGGATGCTTGGGACACCGAAGATGCTGGAGACACTCAGGACATTCGTAGCCAGACACCCACGGGGCGAAGCGGCAGATTGGGGTGACTTCGAGGCGGCGATCGCTGCAGTTTGCGGCTCCGATTGGGCCTCATGCATCCGCGCCTGGCTGGATGACACTCGCCTCCCGGCCTTCGATGTCGTCAACGCACACTCTCGCAGATCGGGCAACGGCTACGACGTGGTCGGATCACTCCAATCGGCTCCGGCAGGGTTCTGGGCGCTGGTGCCCGTTCATATCGAGACCGAGACCGGTCCCATTGACGGCGATGTGCTCTGCAGAGGCACGACGACATCCTTTTCAATCCATACCACTGGCCGTCCAACCGCCCTGACGCTCGATCCGAATGGCGTGGTCGCGCGCCGTTCCCCAGGATCACGCATCAGGCTCTAGCGCGGCGGCACACGGCCTTTCGGCGTCAAGCCGAGAAAACCGCATTGGCCCATGCGCCCTTGAACGTCGGCCGTAACCTCCGCGCACATCGGTGACAGAAAGTGCTTGACACCGCTTCAACCGTTTGATATAGTTAGATTGAGTGAGGTCCGCCGGCCGGTCCCTGCGGAAGAGCGAAGCAGATCAAGAGGATGGAATCTACGTTGGCGTGATGTGCGACCGGCTGCATGCTGACCCTGGACGCATAGCACCGCAAGAACGGGGAGGAAGGAAGCCACAATGCATTATCGGTCTTCACAACGATCGGGTTTCACCCTGATCGAGCTGCTCGTGGTCATCGCCATCATCGCGATCCTGGCCGCGATTCTGTTCCCGGTGTTCGCAAGAGCCCGGGAGAACGCCCGCAAGGCACAGTGCACCTCAAACATGAAACAGCTCGCGTTGGCCTGTCTCATGTATGCCGAGGACTATGACGGCAGAATGCCGCGACATGGATGGGGTTGGTGGGAGCAAGCCGCGTACTGCGAGGACGTTCCCGACAACAGCAGAAAGTGGGACTGGTATCCATGCGGCAGCAGGTCCATGGCTACCTGGCGATCCATCATCTATCCGTACATCAAGAATGCCGGCATCTACAACTGTCCGACGTTCGAGCGTCCGGATGAGCCGCTGTGGCTCGACATGCGTGCACAGAACATGCTGCACATCCGCCGAGGCTACGCGTTGAGCTACACGATGGTCCATGACTGCTGTGCAATGAACAAGTTCGATAACTGCCCGCGTCCGGCAAGCACGATCCTCATATGCGAGAGCCGCGAGTTCTATCATGACTGGAAACAGGACATGATCAGTTGGACCGCTTGGTTCGACCACACCAAGGGGATCATGACCACTCACAATGGCATCAGCAACTTCGCCTTCTACGACGGCCACGTCAAGGCGATGAGGCTGCAGGCCACATTCGGCGCATTGAACTACCCGGACAATGGAATCCCCACAGACGACATGCTGTGGGCTTGGTTCAACGGCGGCGGTTGGGAGCGGCCTTCATGGCTTCGCGACCGTCTGAACAATCGCGCTCAGGAGTACCGCTAGGCCTGGTTCCGGCCGGGTCGCCTGTCGGCGGCCGCCATTGTCATCGGCCCAACGTCCCCATCGGCAGCGATGGGGACGTTGTCTTTGCACGGTCTTTTTCCCCAACCGAACGGGTGGTATCCTGAACCCATGCCCCTGTGGTCGCTGCATACGGCGGAAGCCTTCGGCGCCCTGCGTCACCGCGATTTCAGGGTCTTCTGGCTCGGTACCTGCACTTCGTTCATCGGCTCCTGGGTCCAGACGGTCGCCGTTGGCCTCTATGTCTACAACCTGACCGGATCCAAGCAGGCATTGGGGTTCGTTGGCCTTGCGAACGGCTTGCCGACGACGGCGCTCCTCCTCTTCGGTGGTGTCCTCGCCGATCGCGTTGATAAACGCAAGGTCCTCTACGCCACACAGACGCTCTTCGCGCTCAGCGCTTTTGCATTGGCCGTTCTGACCGCCACTGGCAAGACGTCCGTGTGGCACATCGTGGGAATCTCGTTCTTGAACGGCCTGATTTTCGCTGTTGATGGACCGACACGTCAGGCCCTGGTCTACGACCTCGTCGGTCCCGAGGACCTTGCGACTGGTGTCGCACTCCAATCGGCATCCTTCAACGTTGCGCGGATCGTCGGGCCAGCGATCGCGAGCGTCATCTACGTCGGTCTCGGCCCTTCGTGGTGCTTTGTCGTCAACGGGATGAGCTTTGCTGCCGTGCTGGTTGCGCTGACACGCTTGCGCATCAGTCCCGCGTCCGCTCACCGAACCAGCGTGCCTCCCGTTGCGGCGTTGCGCGCCGGCCTCGACTACATAAGGGCCAACCGTTCGGCCAGAACGATCCTGGCGCTGACGGCTGTGTCAAGCATCTTCGGCGTCGCCAACTACGGAACCCTCATGCCTGCCGTTGCACAGGACAGTCTCGGAATCCCAGAAAGCGATCGCCGATATGGCCTGCTGTTCTCCGCCATAGGGTGCGGCTCGTTGGTTGGAGTCTACATGGTTGGCAGACACAGCGCGGCCGGCAGAAGAGGTTTTCTCGTTTGTGCCGGTGCGATGACATTCAGCGTCTCACTGCTCGCCCTTGCCAATGTCGTCACATTTGAGCTCGCCACTGCCGTACTGTTCCTCATAGGGCTCTCGGCGGTCTCGCAGTTGTCCACGGCGAACACGCTTACGCAGACGCTGGCGCCCCAGGGACTGCGCGGTCGTGCGGTATCGCTTCATATGCTCGCCATGAGCGGACTCCAGCCTCTGGGCGCAGCGATCGCCGGCATGATCGGGCACCATTTCGGCGTATCGGCCGCCCTTAGTGTCGGTGCCATCGCCATCATGGCCGCTGCGCTCGCGGTCGTGATCGTCAGACCCGACACGCTCAAGCTCGAATAAGGGACTCAGGAGGAGTTACGATGAACATCGGCATCGGAGCGGAACTCACCTGGCTGGGGCATGCGGCGTTCAAGCTGGCACTGCCCGATGGCTCCGTCACATTGGTGGATCCGTGGCTTTCAGGCAATCCGGCGTGCCCGGAACATCTCAGGCATGTTGACCGCTGCGATAACATCCTGATCACCCACGGTCACTCGGACCACGTGGGAGATGCGGTCGCGATCGCCCTGCGTACCGGAGCGAAGGTGATCGCCATGGTCGAGATCGCATCCTGGATGTCGGGGAAGGGCGTCCGAAGTGCGATCGGAATGAATAAGGGAGGCACCGTCTCCCTTGGCAGCCTTGACGCCACCATGGTCCACGCGTACCATTCAAGTTCGATACAAGACGGCGATCGCAGTCTGTACGCTGGAGAAGCCGCCGGCTTCGTGATCGGTCTCCCGAACGGGTTCCGGATTTATCACGCCGGAGACACGAACGTTTTCGGCGACATGCGGCTCATCGCCGATCTGTACCAACCCGACCTGGCCCTGCTGCCGATCGGCGGCCACTACACGATGTCGCCCCGCGAAGCGGCCCTCGCCGTAAAGCTGCTCAAGGTCAAGCACGTCGTTCCAATGCATCACGGGACCTTCCCGGTGCTGCACGGCACGCCGGCAGACCTGGCCGGCCTGCTGGAAGGCATGCCCGGCGTTGTGGTCCATGCGCTGCGACCTGGAGACAGCCTCGAGTGACCGGGAGGCACCAACCATTGCGGGCATCCTTGAGGATGCCCGCAATGTGCGCCCCGATGGCCGAACCGGTAGTGTGGAAAACCGTGTTACGTTCTTTGGCGCTTGAACACGCACCGGTACTCGCAGGTCACAGGCTCACTCATGAAGATGACTTCCCAGCCCTCTTCACCCTTCTCGTTCAGCGCATTCTGCAGACTGTCCTCGTGCCGAGCATGTACTTTGATGACGAGATACTCCCATTTGTTTCCGGTTACGACTGCCCCATCTCCCATTGACATCTCCTCCTCAGGAACGTGCCAATGGCCCGGCCATGCGTCGCGATGCAATGCCAAGAGAACGGCAACGGGCGCCCATGCCGCTCGATAAGTTAGACGCGGCAATCCGCCGGTGGTTCCATTCTCCGGCGCCTTGTGTGCTGTGCTAGACTCTCAAGTTCGGACCCCTTTCATCCGCACGAACGCACGGCTTGCATGGCGACGCTAACGATCTTCCATACCAATGACCTGCACGACAAGCTCACTCCGGCCAAGGCCGAGCACATATCGAGTGTTCGCGCTTCGACTGACGGCCCGTCATTGCTGCTCGATGCCGGCGACGCCGTCGGATCGGGAAACGTCACCTTCAAACTGGACGGTGAGCCGATCCTGGACGTCATGTCGGGAATGAAATACGATGCCATGGTCGTCGGCAACCGTGAGTTTCATGTATCGCAGACGGGCTTCCGGGCCAAGACACGCCGGGCTCGGTTTCCCGTCCTCTGTGCCAATGTCCGTCCGCGGTCAGCGGGAACGCCGTTGCCGTGCGTGCCGTTCATTCGGACCAGCATTGCAGGCTTCGGCACGGCAGCGGTTTTCGGCATCACGGTGCCGATGGTGACCGAACGCATGGCCGTTCGCCATCTCAGCGCTTACACCTTCGATGATCCCGAGACAACAGGACGGGAACTGGCAAGACGGCTTCGCGGCGACTGCGCTCTGCTCATATGCCTGAGTCATGCCGGGCTCAGCGTTGATCGGAGTCTGGCCATAGCGAACGTCGGCATTGACCTGATTGTCGGGGGCCATACCCACGCTGCCCTATCCGGCGGCGAACGGCATGAAGACACCCTCATCGTCCAGGCCGGAAGTCACGCACGATACTTCGGTCGCGTAACCGTGACCGGTGTGCCGGGCTCGCTCGACCTGTCGGCGGAGATGCTGCCGCTGTGATCCCGCTCGGCGTGGTGACGGCGCTATGGATGTTGGCCACGGGCACCGGAGCGTTGCTCGCTCTGCCCCTTGCGCGCGCAGGGCTATGCCGCAGGGAGACGCTTCTATACGCCTCGGCGTTCGGTCTCGGACTCGTCGCCTACGCTGTCTTCGCACTTGGGCTCGCGGGCCGGTTCACGACGCAGTGGATGCTCGGCCTTGGCCTCACGCTGGCTCCATTCTCAGTCATTGGATGGCTGCGCTTGGTGCGCCTCCGACCCTCAAGAGGTTCGGATACGCGATCGGAACCGACAGCAACGTGGGTGTCGGTCGCCGCAGCGATGATCCTCGCCATCACTCTGGCGACGGCTCTCGTGGCGTGCTTCATGCCGCCAGGCGCTCACGAATGGGACAGCCTGTCCTACCACCTCGCAGTGCCCAAGGCGTTCCTCAGCGCCGGTCGCATCGTCGAGCTTCCTACCGACCATCATTCGTACTTCCCGTTTCTTGTCCAGATGCTCTTTGCCGTTGGGCTTGCGTTTGACGGATATGCGGCGGCCAAGCTTGTCCACCTCATGTTCGGAATCCTGTCGCTTGCGGCAACCTATGCGCTCGTGGCACGTGCCATGCCAAAGTGGGCAGCATGGCTCGCGACGTTGACGATCGGGCTTGCTCCAATGGCTGTCTGGGAGGCGGGCATTGCCTATATCGAACTCGCCCAGGCTTTCTACGTAACCCTGGCGATCCACGCACTGATGCGCCTGATGGAGACGCGAACGGCCCGCGATGCCGCAACGTGCGGCGCCGTGTCGGGACTTGCCCTATCCGTAAAGACGCTAAGCCTCATCCCGCTCGTCGGCATGGCATGCATCGCGCTGTGGAAGACGAGAGGTCTGCGCGGGCCGGCACTGATCGCCGTCATCGCCCTCATCGTTGGTTCGCCGTTCTACCTGCGCACCTGGCTCCTGACCGGCAACCCCGTCTATCCGTTCGCCTTCTCGATCTTCGGCGGCAAGAACTGGGACGCCGAGCGGTCACGCCTGTACGCAACCGAGCACACGAGCTTCGGGCTCAATGCGCGTCTGCCAAGTCTCGCCGATGACCTGCGACCCTCAAGAAGCCCGTACGTTTCGCCAAGCCCCGCGGACCGATTGCGCAACATGGCTCTCGCTCCATTCATGCTTGTGGCAGCTCCGCGCATGTTCCATAACTACAACGATCCGTCCGTTCATGCGACTCTGGGGTTTCTGTGGCTTGCCCTGATCCCCTTGTGCTTGCTTTGGCCGAGAAGCGGGCCGGACCTCTCTGCGCCTGCCGTGCTTCTGGTGTTCTGGTACGTCCTCTGGTCCTTTTCCATGCAGTACATGCGCTACCTGATTCCGGCCCTCCCAATAGCAGCATTCATCGGCGCCGCGGGTGCCGTTCGCCTCGCAAGCCGGTCCCGGCCACTCCGGGCTGCATTGTTCGCCATTCTTGCGCTGCAGGCCGCCACGCTCTGGGCACACGCGATCCCGCGTGCCGCTGAGAACCTGGTTCTCTTGCGCTCCCCGGAGCGTCTTGAGCGAGAGATCGCGCGCCAGGTGAACGTCTATGCTGCTCAGATCGCGTTGAACAACCTGACCGAGAAGAAGCACGGCGTCGTTCTGTTCGAGGAGACCCGCGGATACTACCTGGACCGGCCCGTCCTGTGGGGCAACAGCCCACACTCCGCCTACATACCTTACGAGACGTTTGACAACGCCGCCGACATGGCCGAGTGGTTCGCAGCCAGGGGCTTCCCGTATGCACTCGTCAACCTGCAGTTCGCGCCTCAGGCCTCGACACAACAAGGCGCATCGGAGCTTCGCGAGGCCGTAAGAGCCAACACGGAGTCCGTCCTGATGCAGAGGTGGTATGGCGATGCGGCGTCCGGCTCCGAGCCCTGGCGCCGATTGATCGGCGACGCCATTCGCGAAGGTGACGCAATGGTCATCCATGAGGCCACGATGAACGGAGCCGTTGTGGTCCGCTTCATCAGTCCGAAAGGCACCGCGCCATGAGCCGACGCAGGAATCGGTCACGATCGGCCATTCCATCCGAGCGCGCCGATACGGGTGCGCGGCCGGCATTGCCGATGGCCCGCCTGCTCGGGGCAGGCGTGGTTCTCCTTTACGTGGCCTTCGCGTGGTTCCTGGCCAATGCGACGCCACTCGTTGAGGACGGCAGTCTGATCAACGCTCCCGACGAGGCGGCCCATGTCGGCTATGTTCGAGCCATCGCAGTGGGGCATCGGCTGCCGATGCGTGCCGATCCGGAGTTTCGTACCTACCAGTGGCACCAGCCGCCGCTCTACTATGTGCTCGCGTCTCTGGCCTATTCCCTCGGACTACCGGGTCTTCGGGCCGTCTCGGTCCTGTTTGGCTTGATCTCGTTGTGGGCCATGTGGTCCACAGCCCGCCTGCTTGCGCCGTCGAAACCCGATGCGGTAATCCTCGCAACGGCGGCCGTGGCACTTCTGCCCATGCGCCACGCCGTCTACTCATCGGTTGGCAACGACGCTGCGATCGAGTGCCTGTTCTCGCTAACCATGCTGGCGTGTGCGTCTGTGTGCCTCCACGGCTTCACCCGCGCTCGCGGAATCGGACTTGGCTGCCTTCTCGGCCTCGCAACGCTCACCAAGCTTAGCGGATTGCTGCTCTTTCCCGGTGCCGCCCTCTGTCTCATTCTCGCGCGCCCATCTGTCGCCGCACGGTATCGCATGATGCGTGCCCTGTGGCCGCTCGCGCTCGGACTGGCACTGGCAGGGCCATGGTTCGGACTGAATGTTATGCGCCATGGGCAAGCCCTCCCTATCAGCGCGTTCCATGCGGAGTTCGTCAACACCTCTCGGGCCACGGACTGGATAGGAAAGCGCCAGGTGGCGGTGGATGCAGTCACCGGTGACCTTCTGCCAGGTCCGACCATGGACAGAGCGTCCTATTCGGCGTTGATCGCAAACTGGACGGCACGCACGTTCGTTGGAGCCTATACTCCACCGAGCCGTGCCGCCATTGGAGCCCCGAGCTTTCTGCCGGTGTCCTTCTATGCCTGCTATGCGGGGCTGGCGGTCCTGGGCTTGTGGGGCATCATGATCTCCCGTCCGGGCCTTATTCGGTCCGGTCCCCATCAAGCGTTCGCACTGACTGCGGCCGTTACGGCTTTCCTGGTGCTCGGTTCGTTTGTCGGGTTCACGTGGACCTACTTCCAGGCGCAGGGCCGATATCTGTATCCGGCGCAGTTTGCACTCTCGTGGCCATGGGCTCTCGGCTTCACTGCCGCCATTCCGGAGCGCTACCGTCGCGCTGGCGTTGCCGGCGTCATCGCTCTGCTTGTCGTGCTCGCTTCAGCATTCGCGCTCGTGTATGTCGCGCCCGCGTACTCGGCGAGGTGATCTTCATGCGGACGCTGCTGTGCCCGACCCCTGAGACGACCAGAGCCGCTGGCCGGAGCCTGGGCGCACGCCTGCAGCCCGGCATGGTGATACTCCTGCACGGCGACCTTGGCGCGGGCAAGACGACATTCGCCCAGGGCCTTGCCGAAGGGTATGGCATCGGTGACCGTGTGACCAGTCCATCTTTCGCGCTGATCAACGAGTACCGCACGGGTGACAGACACATGGTGCACTTCGACCCGTATCGGCTGGAGTATGCTGCGGCCATGCACGACATAGGCTGGCTCGACTACGTTGGCGGCGATGCACTGATGGTCATCGAGTGGCCGGAACGCCTAGGGGATTCTGTGCCGATCCCATACCTTCGGGTTCGGATTACGGCATCGGACGACGGCACACGATCGCTGGAGCTTACATCGGATCCTCCCGATTTCGTTCGGACCTACGAGGAGGCTTGGCCGTGACGGTCCTTGCGTTCTGCACATCCGCAACCGTCTGCAGCGTCGCCGTTCTACGCGACGGGATGACGTTGGCTTCAGACACGTTCCCGCACGAAATGCGCCTTCTTGAGCGCCTCGTGCCTGTCGCCCATAGCGTGTTGGAGCGGGCCGGGTTGTCCCTTACGTCGGTTGATGCAGTCGCTGCCGATGTGGGTCCAGGCTCATTCACGGGCATCCGGATCGGAGTGATGACCGCCAAGGCGTTGGCCTGGGCTCTGAAAAAGGACGTCGTCGGCGTCACGGCTCTCGAATGCCTGGCACAAAAGGCGGCGCACACTCCAGTGGTGGCGCTGATCCGTGCTCGACCGGCGATGGTGTATCGGCAAGCGTTTGGATCCGACCTGCAGGGGCTTCACCCGCCGGAGATCGTCGAGACCGCGCGCGCCGATGAGAGTCTCGATACGGTTTACGGCACCCGCCGCCCATGGATCGCAGCCGATCCCGAACTGGACATCTCGCCCATCGAGGATCGTCTGGTGCGGCCGCGCAGTCCGGGCGTGATCAGGGTCCGCGCTGATGCGGAGACGGTTGGTCTGCTTGCATCGAGGGCACTGGAGCGCGGAACGCCTACAGATCCGATTCAGCTCAAGCCCGTCTATGTGAGCGAGCCGCTCATAGGCCCGCCTAAAATGAACGCACGCCAGGCGGATAGCTGCGAATCAGCCCGATGACCTTGCCGATCACCCGGATGTCGTCGCGACTTACCTCGATGGGCTGGTAGGCTTTGTTGGCAGGTATCAGCCGAACCCGATCGTTGGCGAACTGGATGCGCTTGACCGTCGCCTCGTCGCCGAGCATCACTGCGACCATGTCGTTGTTATCCGCAGTCTCTTGAGGTCGTATGACGACCAGGTCTCTGGGCAGGATGTGATCGTCCACCATGCTGTCACCGCGCACGCGGAGCACGAATGCCCCTTCATGATTGCGCACGATCTCATGCGGGACGGGCACAAACCCTTCGACGTTCTCCGATGCCGTGATAGGCGTGCCGGCGGCGATGGTCCCAACGAGCGGAAGACATGGAGTGTCGGGACCAGATGTGCCGCGTCCCGTACGGCCGACGACTGTGATGGATCGCGAGGTGCTTGCCCGACGGATGTATCCCTTCCGCTCGAGAGCGTCAAGATGCACGGTAACGCCGCGCAGGCTGGAGATCCCGAAGTTGTTGCCGATCTCCCGGATACTGGGCGGGAACCCGTGCTGGGTCACGTATTCGACCACGAACTCCAGAATCCGTTCCTGCTTCTCTGTCAACCCTCTTGTCATAGCCCCATGCCTCCTGCGATTGCGAGTATACACATACGCGCGTCTACTGTCAAGACATACACCTACACCTTTCTGCCGGTATGCCCGCAGGAACCGACGATCCGGCGGTTTGACAGTCCAGAGCCGCATGCGGTAAGATGTCACAGGCGTCCGGGTGCTGATGTGTCCGGGCGCAATCTCTGTGTGGGCGGCGCAAATGAAGCTATCGGCGATCACAGACGAGATATCACAGGATCTTGAACACGCTCTCGACGTTCTGGGCGAGTACGGAGCCGAGGGCGCTGAGCTTCGCGGCTTGTGGGGCGTCAACATAGCCGACCTCGACGACCACCACGTAGCCCGTGCTCAGAAAGCCCTTCGTGCCCACGGGCTGAAGGTAAGCTGTCTGGCCAGCCCTTTCTACAAGTGTGACATTGCCAGTTCCGACGCGGCAGTTGCAGGCCGAATGCATCTGGCGAGTGCGCGCGGCTACGACGAACAGATGGACCTCCTTAAGAGACTGTGCGACCTGGCTGACGCATTCGAGACCAGGTTCATCAGGGTCTTCTCATTCTGGCGGCGCGGCGAACTCACCGAAGAGGTCGAACGACATATCGTCGAGGCGTTTGCCAAGCCGCTGGAGATCGCCGCTGCGCGCAACGTTACGCTCCTGCTTGAGAACGAGCATGCCTGCTACCTCGGCACCGGTGTCGAGATAGCCCGCGTCATCAAGCAGGTGAACCACCCGAATCTGGCGGCATGCTGGGACCCGGGCAACGCTCTGGCGGCGCACGAAGTCCCCTATCCGGTCGGCTATTCGGCCGTAAGGTCACATGTCGCGCACGTTCACATCAAGGACGCCAAGCTCGTGGATGGCGAACCGAGATGGTGCGTCGTCGGCGAGGGCGTGGTTGACTATCGCGGTCAGTTTGCCGCGCTCAAGGCTGACGCCTACGAAGGCTACGTATCGTTGGAAACGCACTACATTCCGCAAGGCGGCACTCCCGAGGAAGGCTCCCGGCCTTGTCTGGCAGCCATGAACCGCCTATTGAAGGACACCCCATAGCATGGCCAAGAAGCAGGCTCCGCGACGCGCCCGAAACAAACCCGGCATCACCTCGATCACCTACTGGCGCAAGTTTGCTACACATCGGATCATCTTCGTCGGTCTGGCCGGCATCATCGGTCTGGGTATCATCGCGTACTTCGGGTCAAGCCCGTTGGCCGGGGGTTCGGGCGCTGCCCGTGAGGAATACCTTTCAGATGCTGTCGCCACGGTGAACGGAGAGGCGGTCACCCGGCGCGACTACGAGAAGCAGGCCGAAATGGCCCGGCGACGCAGCGCTGAATCGCCCGCGATGGCCGCCGCCGAGGAAGGCTACATCCTTTCCAGCCTCATTGACGCGGCTCTGCTGCGGGCTGAAGCCAAGAAGAGACATCTGTCTGTAAGTGACGCGGACGTCACCAAGGCCATCGAGGATATTCGCAAGGTCCAGCAGGGCAGTCAGAAGAGCAAGCTGAGTGACGAGGACCTGCTCGCTCTGATGGGCGTGGACAGCATGAATGAGCTTCGCGAAGCCCTCCGACGTGACTTGCTGCCCCGCCGCCTCGGTGAGGCTCTGTCACATGCAGACCGGCTGAACTTCGATGACCTCGCGAAGTCGTTCGACGAGATCAAAGTGCGTCACATTCTTGTCGCCGTATCCTCAGCCTCATCGCCTTCTCCGCGCGGGGTTCCCGACGCTCAGGCCAAGCGCAAAGCCGAGCAGCTTCTGGCGCAGCTCAAAGCCGGCGCCGATTTTGCGGAGTTGGCCAACAAGCACACGGACGACCCGAGCAACAGCCCCACCAAGTGGGATCCCAAGACCGCAAGGTCCGTTCCTGACGGGCCGCCGAAGGGCGGCAGCCTCGGGTGGTACAAGCGCGGCGGAGGCTTCCACAAGGATTTCGAGCAAGCCGCATTCGGCCTCAAGGTGGGCGAGGTCAGCGGCCTGGTCAAGACACCGTTCGGCTACCACATCATCAAGGTAGATGAGGTCCGGCGCAACCTTCCCAAAGACTACGAGAAGACCAAAGTGCAGCTCCTCGACGATCTGAAGTCGCGAAGGATGTCGGAAGCGATATCCGAGTTCCTGACAGCACAACGCGACAAGGCCAAGATCGTTTGGAATGACCCTGCCCTTCAATGGCGGTACGCCTACTCGAAGTCATCACCGATGGGCGGGTTCGCCATGCAGCCGCTTGACCGTGACAAGAACGAGGAGGCGTTGATCAAGCAGCTTCGGGCCTACGTACCCAAACACAAGACCGACTCGGCCGCGGCGCTCATCCTCGGTCAGATGCTGTATCGCAAGTACATCATGGCCGGTCTACCCGCGGGCATTGCCGGATCGAACCAGCCAAAAGTGGACCGCACCAAGTTGCTGTCCGAAGTGATGAGCTCCTACGAAACCGCACTGCAGCATCTCGAAGATCAGGAGACACGCCTTACACTGGCGCGGCTGTACCGCGAGAACAAGCAGCCCGAGAAGGCGCTCACGCATTACCGCCAGATGCACAAGAATCTCTCCTGGGACAAGAAGCCCGAGCAGTTGCCCATCCGCGAGCAGGTCGAGAAGGCGCTGCGGGAACTTGGCGACACCAAGCTCGCCGACGCCGAGGCAGCCCGGATCGCGGAAATCAAAGCCCAGCAGGCCGCAGAACGCAAGGCCGAGGCCGAGCGCGCTGCCAAGCAGAAGGCCGCCGGCAAGCCGGCCGGCACACCGGGTGGAACTTCTGCCACGTCCAAGCCGACAACATCCGCCGGGACCGGCACCATCCAGGTGCCCCTCGGTACTCCGGCCGAAAAGCAGGGCAGCAAGGCCAACGACCGCTGATCCCGCCGCCAACATCGGTCGGTTGTATGTGGTTGCCACTCCGATCGGCAACCTTGAAGACATAACCCTGCGCGCGCTGCGCATCCTCCGCGAGGCCGATATGATCCTCGCGGAGGATACGCGCGTCACCCGGAAACTGCTCAGCCACTACGGCATCCACACGCAACTTGCGTCATACCACGAGCACTCCACCGACTCGGCGACCGAACACTACGTGCATTGCCTGCTCTCAGGCAAGAACGTCGCGTTGGTTTCCGATGCGGGGACGCCCGCCATCTCCGACCCTGGCGATCGCCTTATCGCACGGGCTGTCACCGCCGGTATCCCAGTCATCCCTATCCCCGGCGTCTCTGCCGCACTGGCGGCCATGTCCATCAGCGGCATTGCCGGGGGGCGTCATGCATTTGTGGGCTTCCCTCCTCGAGGCCGCTCCGACCGTCGCGCGTTCTTTCTCGCACTCCGGGACGTAGCGGACGCCATCGTACTTTACGAAGCGCCCCAGAGGATCGCCGCATGCCTCCAAGAAGCGCTGGCCACACTGGGCGACAGGGATGTGCTCATCGCCCGCGAGCTGACGAAGCGTTTCGAGACGATCTTCCGGGGATCTCTTTCTCGAGCCATCGCCGACCTTACACATGAGAAACCTCGCGGCGAGTATACGGTCGTCATCAAACCGCCAGAGGCTTCTCCTCCCACTTCCCCGGAAGAGGACCTGGTCAAAGCCAAGCTCGCCGAGGCCGCTGAATCCGGGCTGCCGCCGCGCGAAGCCGCCCGCATGGTCGCGGAGGCAACCGGCCTCAGTGCACGCGATGCGTACCGACGGCTTGCGGAGATGAAGGGCAATGCCTAGCGTCGGTTCGCCCGCAACTGCACGACAACCTACGGTGCTGTCGGTCATCATCCCCGCCTACAACGAGCGAGCGACCATACTCCATGTCCTGGATCGTGTGACAGGCTCGCCCCAGCGTCCGCAGGTCGTAGTCGTTGACGATGGCTCAACCGACGGGACCGCCGACATCCTCCGCGAGCACGTTGGCACACGCTGGGACAACGTGGTCCTGTGCTGCCATGAGCGGAATCGGGGCAAGGGAGCCGCGATACGGACCGCCTTGCCTCACTGCGATGGCCAGTACATCTTGATCCAGGACGCGGACCTTGAGTACGATCCTGCTGAATACGAGCAGTTGCTGCAGCCGCTTCTCGACGGACGGGCTGACGTTGTCTACGGCTCGCGGTTCATCGGAGGAGGCCCCCATCGCGTCCACTTGTTCTGGCATCGCGTCGGCAACGCCATCCTCACGACCCTGTCCAACATGCTCACGAATCTGAACCTCACCGATATGGAAGTATGCTATAAGGTGTTCCGGGCTGACGTTCTGAGGGCTGCAAGACTCCGCTGCGATCGCTTCGACTTCGAGCCCGAGGTGACAGCGCGCATCGCCCGCATGGGATGCCGCGTCTATGAAGTCCCGGTCTCCTACTCGGGTCGCGACTACTCTGAGGGTAAGAAGGTCCGGTGGACAGACGGTATCGTGGCTCTCTGGACAATCGTCAAGTGCCGCATCCTCCCATGAAAGGAAGCCGAGAGGCCCATATGATCCTTGTGACCGGCGGAGCCGGGTACATCGGAAGTCACTACGTCCTTTACGAGCGGCTGCGGGGCAACGAGGTGCTCGTCCTCGACGACCTGAGCCTCGGACACCGCGACGCCGTGCTTGACGCGCCGCTGGTCATTGCCGATCTGAGTGACGCTGCAGTCCTGGATGCCGTCTTCCGATCGTATCCCATAGACGCAGTAGTGCATTTTGCCGCACTTGCGTCCGTTCCTGAATCTGTGACGCATCCGGATCGGTACTATCGCCACAACGTCGCGCACACGGTCACCTTGCTGGAGGCCATGCTGCGCCATGACGTGAGGTTCTTCGTGTTCTCGTCTTCATGTGCGACGTATGGCGACCCCGTATACACGCCGATGGACGAGGTGCATCCTCAGAATCCCATCAACCCGTATGGCGAATCGAAGAGGGTCTGTGAGCGCATGATGGAGGCGTTCGACAGTGCCTACGGGTTACGATATGTATCCCTCCGCTATTTCAACGCCGCCGGGGCAGACCCGGACTCTCGCATCGGCGAAAGTCACTCACCGGAAAGCCATCTCATACCGATCATCCTGCAGGCTGCCGCGGGCGTTCGTCCTTCGGTCTCCGTGTATGGGAGCGACTATCCCACCCCGGACGGCACGTGCATACGGGACTATATTCACGTTCTTGATCTCGCGCAGGCTCACGGGCTTGCTCTCGACCGTATTCGCAATGGAGGCGCCAGTGCCGTCTTCAACCTGGGATCGGGCACCGGCCACTCTGTGCGGGAAGTGATTGATGTTTGCCGCAAGGTCACGGGCAGGACAATCACGGTTCACGAAGCCGACAGGCGTCCGGGAGATCCACCGGTTCTTGTCGCATCGGCAGCCAAGGCTCGCGACGAACTTGGATGGCGTCCCGCATACACCAACATCGAGGATATCGTCACATCGGCGTGGCGATGGCAACAGAACCGGAGGTACTGAATCATGGAGCTGAGCAGCAACATCCCCGGAGTCATCATCAGGTCGCTGGCTATACACAGGGATGCCCGAGGGTGGCTTGCGGAGTTGGTGCGTGAAGACGATTTGCCGAGCGGCATCGTGCCAAGAATGGCATACCTGTCCGTAACACACGCGGGCGTCGGACGGGGCCCACACGAACACGTGGAGCAAACGGATGTGTTCTGCTTCCTTTCCGGCACATTCGAGCTCCACCTCTGGGCGCGCCAAGCCGATCAGCGCGCGATCCATGAGGTCCATACCGTGGGGGAGAGTTGCCCGGTACTGGTGACGGTTCCGCCGGGCGTGGTCCACGGCTACAGAAACGTTGGAGACACCGACGCGTTCGTGGTCAACCTTCCCGACAGGCTCTACGCCGGTTGGGGGAAACGCGAGCCGGTTGACGAGATACGTCATGAGGATATCCAGTCGGAGTTTCGCTGGTGAATACGACAATCTTGATCACCGGCGGCGCCGGGTTCATCGGGTCGAACTTTGTTAACTGGTGGGCCTCACAACACCCCGACAGCCGAATCGTCGTTCTGGATGCACTCACGTACGCCGGAAACCTTGCCAATCTCGCCGGAGTATGGCAGTCTCCGCGCTTTCGTTTCTATCCGGGTCGCATCGAGGACCCGACTGTGGTGGAGGGCATCTTTCGGTGTGAGAGAATCACCCACGTCGTCAACTTTGCTGCCGAGTCTCACAACGACCGAAGCTTACTCGACCCAACGGGCCTGATCGCTGCCAACGTTGCCGGCGTCAGCGTGCTCCTTCGCTCCGCTGCCGCACACGGTGTTGAGCGGTTCGTCCACGTTTCGACCGATGAGGTCTACGGCCACATTCGGGACGGGCTGTTCAGTGAGACGGATCCGCTCCAACCGCGCACGTTCTACTCGGCGGGGAAGGCGGGCGGCGAGATGCAGGTCCGCGCCCATTTCATCACGAGCGGTTTGCCCGTCATGGTGACGCGTGGCAGCAACACCTTCGGCCCCTACCAGTTTCCCGAGAAGATCATGCCGTTTTTCATCACCAGAGCTCTGGACCATCGCCCCCTACCCCTGTATGGCGATGGGTCACAGGTGCGCGACTGGCTGTATGTTGAGGATCACTGTGAGGGCATCGCGACCGTGCTGGAGCGCGGAGTGCCGGGGGAAGCCTACAATCTCGGCGGCGGCAACGAACTCACGAACGCGTCACTGACCAAACGCATTCTCCGGCTGCTGGATCGGAGTGATGACCTCATCCGCAATATCCCTGATCCGCGCGGCGCATCGCATGATGCACGCTATGCGCTTGACTGCAGAAAGGCTGCAGGCCTCGGATGGAGACCTCGCCAAGACTTCGACGCGGCTTTGGCAACGACCGTGCGTTGGTACGTCGAACATCAGGACTGGTGGAGGCCTATCGTGGCATCCGAACCTTTCCAGGCGTATGTCCGCCGGTTCTATGGGCCCGCGCTCGGGTCGGAGTTGTGACGCATGGTTTCCTCCGCAGCCGACAAGTTTATCACGCGCAGCCGTCTCGCCGAAGTGTGCGCGCGGGAGCGGGAATCCGGCCGCACCATCGTGTTTACCAACGGGTGCTTCGATCTGCTTCATATCGGCCACGTGCGATACCTTGCTGAGGCTCGGTCCTATGGCGACCTCCTGGTGGTCGGGCTGAACAGCGACGAATCCGTGCGCCGGCTCAAGGGCCCGCAACGCCCCCTCATTCCTGAAACCGAGCGGGCCGAGATGCTGGCCCATCTGGCCGCCGTGGACTATGTGTCTCTCTTCTCTGAGACGACCGCCGATGAGCTCATTCGCGTCGTGCGGCCACACGTGTACGTGAAGGGTGGCGATGTAGACCCGGAGCGGGTGCCGGAGCTGCCTACCGTAAAGGCATGCGGCGGTCGTATCGTCGTCGCACAGTATGTGGCCGAGCACTCCACCTCAGACATCATCGGGCGCGTGCTCGGCGTCTATCAGGCACGTACCGAATAGCATAAGATGCGGACGGCAACAGCGCTTTTCCGGGGCATGCGCCCACGCCAGTGGACCAAGAACCTCTTTCTGTTCGCCGGACTGGTCTTTACAGACCACTGGGATATGATGCCCGTCGCCCTCGGCGCATTCGCCATCTTCTGCTGCCTGTCCTCGGGAATGTACTTGCTCAATGATGTACGCGACCGCGACCGCGACCGCCTCCACCCGGCCAAGCGCCTGCGGCCCGTCGCATCAGGGGAGCTCTCCGTCGGGCTTGCCACAGCGGCAGGCATCGTGCTGCTTGGCGGCGGTTGTGCTGCTGCATGGACAGTAAACCAGCCGTTTGCCGCCATCGCCCTCGTGTTTGTGGCGCTTCAGTTTGCGTATACCTACGCCTTGAAGCAGATGGTGCTGCTCGATGTGTTTGCAATCGCTCTGGCGTTCGTGCTCAGGGCAGTCGCCGGTTCCGCTGCCGTCGCAGTCCCCAACTCCGTCTGGCTCCTTGTGTGCACTCTTCAAGTCGCCCTGTTCATGGGGTTCGGCAAGCGTCGGCACGAAATCGTTGAACTTACTGAGCAGGCGGGCAACCACAGGACGACATTGGATCATTACAGCGTGCCGTTTCTGGACCAGATGATCTCCATCGTCCTCGGAGCGCTGGTAGTCTCTTACGCGGTCTACGCCGCAGCATCACCTACGGCTGCGGCACATCCCGGTCTGGTCTATAGCCTGCCGTTTGTCATGTATGGCATCTTCCGATACCTGTATCTAATCCACATGCGCCACATGGGCGGCAGTCCGGAGACCATTGTCCTGCAGGACCGTCCTCTGCAGATCACGATCGCACTGTGGCTTGCGTTCGTTATTGGAGCATTTCGGTTCCGCTAGAAGGAGAGATAGGTTGCGTGTGCTTGTGACTGGCGCCAATGGGATGTTGGGCCGAGACCTCTGCACTCATTGCGTTCCTGACAGTATTGAGATCATCCCAACGGATATAACGGGAGACGTAACTCGCCTTGACATCACCAACCCAGGCAACGTCCGTTCTGTGATCGGCGACGCCAGGCCGGACGTTGTCATCCATTGCGCCGCCTACACGCAGGTGGATCAGGCGGAGACCGACCCGATCACAGCATATCGGATCAACGCCCTTGGTGCGGAGATCGTTGCGCAAGAGACGGCCAGGGCGGGAGGAGCCATGTGCTGCATCAGTACGGACTTCGTTTTCGACGGCACGGCTGCCCGACCCTATCACGAGTACGACATGCCCAACCCCCTTGGCGTCTATGCTGCATCAAAACTCGCCGGCGAGCTGGCCGTGGCGCGCCATTGCCCGCGACACTGGATCGTGCGGACGGCATGGCTGTATGGCATCCATGGCCGATGCTTCCCTGCAGCTATCCTGCGGGCCGCGCGCAGTGGGAAGCCGCTTCGCGTCGTTGCCGATCAGTGCGGGAGCCCAACATACACGCGTGACTTGGCCCAGGCGCTCTGGTCCGTGATCGCCACGCCGACCTACGGGACATACCACGCAGTGAACGCAGGTCAAGCGACGTGGTACGAGTTCGCGTGCTCCGTGCTCCGCGAAGGCGGTATGCCCGATGCTGAGATCACACCCATCCCGGGATCGGACTGGCCGTCGCCGGCAAAGCGGCCCGGCTTCTCGGTTTTGACCTCGGTGCGCCCGGAGCTCTCGGGCCGACATCCCATGCGACACTGGCAGGCAGCGCTGTCGGACTACATCAAGGCACTCGGCGATGCGGAGGCCGGTCTTGACGCTGCATAACAGAGTGAGGGCATTCACCGCGAGCCTTGCCGCGTTCGTGATGCTTGCACTAACTGTATCGCCGGCATGTGGAGCTCAGACAGACCGAGCCCCGTCCTTCGCGCGTGCTCTTATGTACTATGCGCGGCTTCAGCCCCGCATTCTGTGGGTGGACGCGACTGCGAACCTGCCCAGAATCACAGACCGGAGCGGCGTCGCTCGGATGGTTGCCCACGCACGAGCGGCGAACATCAACATGATCGTGGTTGATGTCAAGCCGATCAGCGGTCAGGTCCTCTACGCGAGCAGGATCGCCGACCGCATGACCGTCTGGCGAGGCAAACCGGTTCCGGACTTCGATGTGCTTCAGGCGTTCGTCGAAGAGGGTCATCGGGCCGGCATCGAGGTTGCCGCAGCGCTCAACGTCCTTACCGAAGGCCACAAGATGTTCGGCGTCGGCCTCGCCTACCAGAAGCGCGACTGGCAGTCCGTTGTGCTGACCGTCCAGCGGTCGCTCCGCGCTCCCGACGGCGCTAGGCTGCGCGTTCGCGGCCAGGATGACCCTGAGGAGGCAGGCACGACGCTGGTGCAGGGCAGCGATACGGTCCTTGATGGCTCCTCTGCCCCGGGCGTCGAGCTTGCCGTCGTGCTTGAACACACGGGGCGCGTCGCAGGGATAGTGGATTCGGCCTTGCTGGGCGATATGCCGCTGACCGCGCCTGAGGAGGGACGGCTTCTTGTCCTGCACGACGAAGGTCGTCAATGGGCCACCAACCACGTCCGGGCTGGCGACACCTGCCGATTCGAGGCGGTGAGTCGCTTGGTGCCGATCGTCGAGGCGCCCGGTGAACGAGTTGCAGCTTTCATCAACCCGTTGCACGCCGATGCAAGGGCGCATCAGCTCGACATGATCAAGGAGATCGTCGAGCGCTACGATGTGGATGGCATTGTCCTCGACCGCATGCGCTATGCTTCGATCTACGCGGACTTTGGGCCCATCATGCGCAATGCGTTCGAACGCTGGCTGGGGAAGTTCATCGAGCGGTGGCCAGACGACGTACTGAGCGTCAGTGACATACCCGGCGAGCCTGTGCGGCGAGGCCGCTACTTCAAGCAGTGGCTGGAGTTTCGCGCGCGCGTCATCCGAGATCTCGCGCGCGATATCCGTGAGACTGTCCGCCGGATCAAGCCGGACGTCTATGTTGGCGCATATGTGGGCTCGTGGTTCTCGCAATACTACGGTGTGGGCGTCAACTGGGCCAGTGAACGCTACCCGGTCTCGCTTTCGTGGGCGACGCCCGAGTACAACGAGGCCGGATACGCTGAACACCTCGACTGGTTGACGACCGGTTGTTACTACGGTATACCTACCCGAGACGAGGCGAGGTCCCAGGGCAAGCGTGAGGGCGCTACCGTTGAGACCGCGGCCGTGCTGTCAACACGCGCTGGAGCGAATGCACTGCCGGTTGCCGCAGGGCTGTACGCGCTCAACTATGAAGGCAGACCGTCGGGCTTCACCGCAGCCATGGACATCGCCATTCGACGGTCCTCAGGAGTGATGTTGTTTGACGCCTCCCACATCTACGACTATGGCTGGTGGAGCATTGTCGCGCAGGCGATGCCGGACCCGGTGTTTCCTCCTCAGGCCTGCTCGGGACTTCTGGCCCAGATCCGTTCGGCCCATGACGCTGTGTCTGTCATTGGCGAGCCTGATCCTATCGCCGCTCGTATGCCCATCGTCCCCTACCAGCCAGGCGGAGGATAGTCGAAGCCGATCCGTCGCCGCAGATGCCCGACGCGACTTCTACATACGGATATCGAACACGGAGCTCGGAGCCGTCGAGATCGCCCCTACCCCTACAGGCCCGTGGATGCTCGTTGCTCGCGTCGCGGCTCCCGCAACCTCTGACGCACCGAATGGGGAGGCGCAAGGCCCTGGTCTGGTTCGTTCCACCGTGAACGGCGCCTTGCTGGGCGTAGCCAACGGACGGGCGATCAAGCTCTTGCCCGCCAAAGCCGGTCTCCGCGCGAAGGATGCGATCCAGCTCGCGCCGCCTGGCGCATGGGCCGCGCTCGGTCGCGCGCTCAGCGGACGCCGGGCGGCTCTCGCCCTGCTCATCGCAGGACATCGAACTCCTCTCCATAGCGGCTATGTTCCGTCCGATGGAGACCGCCTGCTCATCCACGCGACCTCAGACGGAACACCAGATCAGGCGTCCGACCCGGACATGCCCGGTTTGGCCGCCTCCTACGACAGCTATGTGCGTGACGCGATGAAGGCCGAAGGGCGCCGACCCACAACCGCCAAGCTCACGCTTGAGGCGCGGCTGCCTGCCTCCGTTCGGTCGGCCGCAGTGACGTTCCTGCTTGATGGCGTGCCCATGGCGCTGCTGAATCGGCCGCCCTATCGCGTCGTCTGGGACACACGCGACTGGCAAAACGGGGAGCACCTCATCGAAGTCAGGGCGCTTGACGAACGCGGACTGCTGGTGACGCGCACCAAACGGCTCGTGTATGTCGCCAACCCGAGTTAGCGCCATGCCCGAGAATCCCCAGTCAGAGAGCGCTCCTGCCAATGCCCGTCCCCCAGTGACGCTTGCCGGGATATTCGGTCCGGAAGGGCGTCTGAAGGACCACCTCAGCGAGTTCGAGTACAGGCCCCAGCAGTTGGAGGCAGCCGAGTGCATTGCCCATGCGCTCGAGCAGAACCGGACATGCATCATCGAGGCCGGAACAGGCGTCGGCAAGTCGCTTGCCTATCTGGCCCCAGTGGCGCTGGCGCTCGCTGACAACCGCAAAGCCGTCATCTCAACCTACACAATCAACCTTCAGGAACAGCTCGTCCTGAAGGACATTCCGACCCTTATGGCCATACTGCCCGAACTGAGCATCCGCCCGTGCCTCATCAAAGGCAAGGGCAACTACCTCTGCAAGCAGGATTTCGACCAGGCGCTCGGAGACCTGTTCCACACGGCGGAACCCATGTTCGGTCGGCTGAGGTCCTGGGTGGCGCGCACGAAAACCGGCGACAAAGCGGAACTCCCATTTGACTATCCCCACTGGAACGAGATCGCGTGCAACAACGACACATGCCGGGCTCGCGAATGCCGGTACTTCGATGTCTGCCACTACTACCAGGTGCGCAAGAGAGCCGCAGCGAGCAACCTGATCGTTGTCAACCATGCCCTGTTGCTCACCGACCTGATCGCAGCCGAGGCGTCCGAAGACGGCATGGGTGTGTTGCCGCAATATGACATTCTGGTTGTGGATGAAGCCCATCATCTAGAGGATGCGGCGACAAGTACCCTCGAGACCGTCCTCGGTGATTGGGAACTCCCGACTCTGGCTGATCGGATTCGCCGGTCACTGGCGGGTCAGGGCCTTGCCGACTGCTGCGAGCGCATTGAGGGCATCAGCGCATCCATCTTCGACAGGCTGCGCAACAGAGGCAGCGAGTTCACGATCTCCGACCGCCTCGACGCATCCGAGTGGTCCAAGATCGTGCAGAGCTGCGATGCTGCGGCGGCCGAGTTGCGCACTGCCGCGCTCGAAATCCAGGCCGTCTCCACAGACGCCGAGGACGAAGACAAAGAGCGCCTCCTGGGTCTCTCCCGGGCCGCCGGCCGCCTCGCCGAGGCGGTGTCCATCATCAAGCGCGACCCTCAGGCAGAGTTGGTGAAGTGGTGCGAAGCGTCGCCCCGCCAGAGCAGGCGAGGAAGGGCATCAAGTCAGCGCGTTGTCATTCACGATACGCCCATCACGGTTGCCGATCTGCTGTGGGACAAGCTGTGGAGCCGCACGCAGCGCTCCGTTCTGACTTCTGCGACGCTCGCCACAAGCGGCGGCTTTGGATACCTCCGCTCAAGGTTAGGCATTCGATCACAGCCAGACGAACGGCTGATCGGCTCTCCGTTCGATTTTGCCAACCAGGCCATGCTCTACGTACCTGCGCATCTTCCCCCTCCGGACCGCGAGGCAAGCCCTGAGTACTATGACGCCATCGCCGACGAGATCGCCCGTATCGTCGAGATGTCGCAAGGCCGCGCCTTTCTGCTGTTCACCTCGCGCCGAGCGCTGGACGAGGCACACACCCGCCTGCTGGCTCGGGTTCCGTTTCCGCTCTTTCGTCAGGGCGACATGCCGCCTCAAAAGCTGCTGAAGGCGTACCTTGAGAGTGAAAACGGCTGCCTCCTCGGCAACCAGACGTTCTGGGAGGGGGTTGACGTCCCCGGCACGGCCCTCAGTGTGGTGATCATTGACAGAATCCCATTCGCCGTACCCGACTCGCCGATCACCAAGGCACGCACGGATGCCATCAAAGCCGCCGGCGGAAACTGGTTTGCCGACTACAGCATCCCGCAGGCCCAGATACGTTTGAAGCAGGGCTTCGGGCGTCTCATCCGATCCCGAACAGATCGCGGGATTGTGTGCATCCTTGACACGCGCCTGCTCACGCGATGGTACGGCGCAGAGTTCATCCGTTTCTTGCCTCCGGCTTCCCGTGCAAGTCTCTGGCCCCGCGTTCAGAGGTTTTGGAACCTGTGAGCGACCACAAGGCCCGCAAGGCCAGTGCCGATGACTTGTTGGCCGAGACGCTGTCGCGAATGCTATCCGAGCACTTCACCGACATACCCAACCCGGAGGAGATCGAAGTCGGCGTCGGGCGGCGTTCACGCCGCAGGCTCGGAACGGTGCGCAGAGGCCCGAATGGACCCTCAATCACGATCAACCCCCTGCTGCTCCTCGATGGCGTGCCCGAATATGTCCTTGATGCGACCATGGCCCACGAGCTGTGCCACGTTGTCCACGGATATGGAACGCTTCACCGGCCCAAGCACCCCCCTCACCGTGGCGGACGCGTGACCGCTGAGCTGCGTGCGCGCGGGCTTCACGCCATGACCGATCGCGCCGACGCATGGATACGCAGCCAGTGGACGAACTGGTATGAGACACACGCCGCTGACCTTGCAGCCGCCCGAACAGCCCGGCTTGAGGAGCGCGCTCAGATGTGGCGCGCCTTCCTCGGGCAGCCGGGTGTCCGATCGGCACAGGACCTGTACCGCTGGTCGGATGCTCTGGCCCTCCGTCTGTCTGTTCAACCCATCCGCGGCGTCGAATGGCTCCATGCCGGCACCCGGCAGCGCCGCCTGTCGTATTGCCGGACCCGAGACTGGATCGTCCTGCTGCATGGTGTGCTGGCCCACGCTAGTGTCCCCGAATCCGTCCTTCGGTACGAGCTGGCCGCCTGGCTTCAGTACTTGACCACACGGCACGATCGCGGCACACACTTCTCGATCGAGCAGGCGATGTCGGAGCATGAGATCGCCGAAGCGCAGCACTGGCGACGGTATTGCTGGAGCCGTTTCCGGACGAAGCATTCACCCGGATGACATTCCGGATTCCGCGGCCTGCTGCGAGTAATGCACCACAATGGGCGGCCCGCTCGATTGCATGGCGCCGCATCATGGAGGAGAGGAGATGAGCGACCCAAACGATCAGGACGTTTCGGCACCGGAGTTGTCACCGAACAATGTGCGAACAGACCTCGTGGCGGAGAATGCCGCAAAGCCTTCGACACCCAGCGCGACCGTGGCTGATACAGGCGTACGCAGGATGCCCGATCACGTTCGTCGCCGCCTGATCACCCTGCGCGACGGGCAGATGTACTTGCCAAGCGCCTACCGGGTGGTGTGGTTTCGTGAGGACCATCCGGATTGGGCCATCATCACCGAGTTGATCGAGGGCGGTCAGCAGGCAGGATGGGCGACAGTTCGAGCGAGCGTCATCACAGACAACGGCCGGGTCATCGCGACCGGTATGAAGACCGAGAGCAAGGGCGATTTCCCCGGCGGCTGGGTTGAGAAGGCGGAAACCGGGGCGGTTGGACGCGCGCTTGCGCTCGCTGGATATGGCACGCAGTTCGCGCCTGATCTCGACGATGCGGACGCTCCCCATGCGCCCGAGCCTCACCGCCCGAGTCAGCCGCGATCTTCAGGCGCATCTCAGAAGCGGCCTATTCGCCAGGAAACCCGCATCTGGGCAGGTCCGGGCCAGTGTCCGGGCTGCCATGCGCCCGCGGGCAAGCCGCACAGCACCTCTTGTCCGGGGAGTTGACCATACCCGGTGAGTGAGTCGGCAGCGCACCGAAACCCAGCACCGATGGCCGGGCGGAGCGATTACGTGACGATTCTCCGCCCGGGCAGTCTGATCATCTGCTCTCGACCGGGACCGACCGAGACTGCCCATACCGGAATGCCAATCAGCTCTTCGACGCGCGCCACGTAAGCCCGACACGGCTCGGGAAGCTCGTCAAAACTGGACACGCTGGTGATGTCCTCGCTCCATCCCGCGAGTTCCTCGTAGACAGGCCGTACGTCTTCGCGTGCGGCCAGATCGTACGGCAGATCGTCGGTCTCGAGCCCGCCCATTCGGTACTTGGTGGCGATCCGGACCGTGTCGAGACCTGACAGCACGTCAAGATGCCCCAGCATGAGCGTCCGCAAGCCGTTGTGCATCGCTGAGTACCGAAGCACGACCGTGTCAAGCCACCCGCACCTGCGCGGCCGCCCGGTCGTGGTGCCGTATTCCCTGCCCCGCTCCCGGATGTGGTCACCGATGGAGTCGGTCAGTTCTGTTGGGAAGGCGCCGGCTCCAACCCGCGTCGTGTAGCACTTGGCGACTCCAACAACGCTGTCAATCGAGCAAGGACCGACACCCGTACCGACGCAGGCAGCCCCAGCGACCGGATGAGATGAGGTCACATAGGGATAAGTGCCCGTGTCCAGGTCGAGCATGGTGCCCTGGGCGCCTTCGAAGACGACACCCTTTGGACCCCGCGCGGCTGCAGCCACCAGTGGGGCCGTGTCACATACGAACGCCGAGAGTTCCTTCGCATACGCATCGTACTCGGTGATGATTGCTGGAATGTCCAGGGGCTCATGGCCGTAGAGCTTTGTCAGCAGCTCGTTGGCAGCCTCAAGCCGGACACGCATCGCATCGGCGCGGCGGCCGTCGTCCACGAACTCACCCATGCGCAGGCCTCGCCGCGCGGCCTTGTCTGCATACGCAGGACCGATCCCCTGCCCTGTTGTCCCGATAGCCGATCTCCGACGCGATCGCTCCTCGAGACCATCAATCAGGCGATGATACGGCAGGATGACATGAGCTTGACCGGACACGCGGAGGTTGCTGACCGCAACGCCGCGCATGGTCAGGTCTCTGATCTCGCGTACCAGGATGGAGGGATCAACGACCACGCCCGCCGAGATGACGCAAGTCACGCCGGCGTGGAGGATGCCGGAAGGTACCAGATGCAGCTTGAAAACCTCGCCCCCTGCAGTGACAGTATGACCGGCATTGCTTCCGCCGCCATAGCGAACCACCGCATCTGCGCGCTCGGCAAGGTAGTCCACCACCTTGCCTTTGGCCTCATCGCCCCATTGCGCGCCGACAACCACGACGTTGGGCATCTCGCACCTCCCCAAAGTACAAATGGATAGCTGACGCTATCCATTCATCGCGCGAGCTATTCACTTAAGCCATTATGTCCGTTCCAGCCCAGCCATGTCAACGCAAGCTGCAAAGGTAGAATACGGCAGCCATGAGCTTACTGATTGCACGCGGTGTAGAGAAGTCATTCGGGGCACTGACGCTCTTCCATAACCTCTCCATGCGCCTCGAATGGGGCCAGCGCGTCGGCCTTGTGGGTCCAAACGGCTCCGGCAAGACGACGCTCCTGCGCATGATCGTCGGTGACCTCGAACCGGACCGAGGGGTCATCACGCGGGCCAAGGGTCTTCGATGCGGATACCTCCGTCAGGAACAGCTTGTCGCCTCCGATCGAACGGTCTATGAGGAAGCCGAAGCGGCCTTCGCGCCAGTGCTCGCCATGCAGGCACGCATGGCCGAACTGGAGGCGCTGATCAGTTCCGGTGACGAAGCGATTCTGAAGGATCTGATGGATGAGTACGGCACCATGCGCGATCGCTTCGAGGCCATGGGCGGCTATGACTCACTGCGGGACATCCGTCGGGTCCTTAGCCAACTCGGTTTCGCTGAGTCCGACCTTGCGCGCCCCACCTGCGAACTGTCGGGCGGGCAGAAAACGCGCTTGGCCCTCGCCAGGCTGCTGTTGTCCGGTCCGGACATACTCCTGCTCGACGAACCAACGAACCACCTTGACCTCGCTGCCACCGAGTGGCTCGAAGGGTTCCTGAGCTCGTTCGGCGGCGCTCTCATCCTGGTGTCGCATGATCGCCGGTTCCTTGATGCTGTTGTCACCTCCATCGCTGAGGTGGATCGAGAGCAGTTGACCTTCTACCGCGGAGGCTTTTCCGCCTATTGGGCCGAACGTGAGCGCCGTGTCGAGCAGGCGGCGCTGGACACCCAGCGACGCGACGAGGAGATACGAAGGCTTGAGGACTTCTGGCGGCGCAACAAAGCAGGCCAGAACCGCAACATGGCATGGTCGCGTCTGAAAGCCGCTGAGCGCCTCCGACAAGAGGCGGTCCGCGGGCCGCAGGAGCATGCTCGGATCCATGCGGCTCTTTCCTCAGGACGACGGAGCGGCAACGAGGTGGTCATTGCCGAAAGGCTGACCAAGCGGTTTGGGGAGAGAACCTTGTTCTCCGACCTGACCCTCCTTGTGACCCGAGGACAGCGAGTGGGCATCGTTGGCCCCAACGGGTCAGGGAAGTCAACGTTGCTTCGGATTGTCATTGGAGAGGAGCCTCCTACCTCGGGACGCATCAGGCTCGGCGCATCCGTAACGGTAGGTTACTTTGCCCAGGAGGCTTCCGGTCTCGATCCTGATCTGACGGTGCTTGAGTCCTTGATGTCCGTCCGCGAGATGCTGCCCGGCGAGGCGAGGTCTTTCCTCGCGCGTTTCCTCTTCACGGGCGACGACGTATTCCGGAAGATCAGCGTCCTGTCGGGAGGTGAGAAGAACCGGCTGATGTTGGCGCAGCTCGTACTCGAAAGACCAAATCTGCTCGTGCTTGATGAGCCGACCAACCACCTCGATCTGATCGCTCGTGACGCCCTCGCTCGGATGTTGCGCGAGTTTGACGGAACCATGCTGCTGGCTTCACACGACCGGTATCTGCTTGACGAAACCACGACGCACACCTTGGAAATCGCCGGAGGGCACGCACAGATTCACGACGGCTCGTACTCCGTCGCCAAGCGCGAGGCATCGAAACGGTCAATCGCGCAGCCGATGGCCAAAGCGACCTCCCGCAGCGACGCCGATCGGGCGAAACCACGGAACTCCTTCGAACTGGCACGGGCCAGAAAGAAGGCGGCGCGAGCCGTACAGGACGCCGAAGAACGGGTCACCGAGATCGAGGACTGGCTGCAGCGCATCGAAGAGTGTCTTTCGTATCCGTCGCCCAGCGACGACGTTGTGCGCCTTGCCCATGACCACGCCCAGGCACAGGCCGATCTTGAGACGGCGATGCGACAATGGGAAGCTGCTGTGGCCGAGGCCGAGGACCTGGGTATTCCTCCGTAGAGGCAGGCCGCTCGGACTGCCGATCTACTCCCCGGCGCGTTGACATAGGTACGTTATCATGGGATAATACGCTTCGGCTTCCTGCAGGGAAGTGTGTTTTTGTTCGCCCTTATCTTCGGTCGCCTGGAAAGAGGTCCAAAATGCTAAGACGGATCTTCCGCTATCTGCGCGCGCTTATCATGGGTAAGCTCGACCAACTCGAGGACCCACAGGTGATCATTGATGAGTCGCTCCGCGAGATGCGCGAGACTCAGATCAAGAACCGCGAGCGGGCCGTCCAGGCCATCACCCAGAAGAACAACCTGCAGAAGCTGGTTGACGACGAGGAGCGCGCAGCTCGCAACCTCGAGGCGAAGGCCGCGCTCGCCCTGCAGCAAGGCAATCGCGAGTTGGCCAAGTCTCTCCTGAGACAGCAAGCACAGCATCTCAAGGCCCTCGAACAGATGCGCGTGTCACTCAAGCAGGCCGAGGAAACATCGCAGGCCGTCAAGCTTGCCATTCAACGGGACGAAGAACGGGTCCGGCAGAAGATGGCCGAGGCATTGGCGCTCAAGGCCCACATGAAGCAGGCCGAGATCCAGATCGCCATCAACAAGGCGCTCGACGGCATGCAGATGGACGATGCCACACAGAGCTGGGATCGTGCGGAGGAGAGGATTCGCAACATGCAGTCGGAGGCGGCAGCCCGAGCCGAGATCGCCAGCACGAGTATGGCCAACAAGCTTGCCACTCTTGAGGATCAGCAGGTGGACGCCGAATCGGATCGTATGTTGGCCGAGCTTGAGGCGAAACTCGGCCTCGCCGGCGCTCCCGCATCGCCTTCGCAGCCTGTTTCTGTGGATGCAACCGAAGATGACGTTGACCGCCAGCTTCGCGAGCTCGAGCAGAAGCTCGCACGCTAGCTTGCGACTTGCTCCGCATGGGTGACCTGTCTGCCGGCCAGCGTTTTCTCTACGTCGCGCGGCGCGTCTTTACGTCACCTCTGGCGCTTCTGACGTGGCTGGCCGCCATTGCAGTTTCCGCCACGCTGGGGTGGTCATCCATCCCGTTCGCCGCCGCCATAGTGATCCAAGGTGCCCTCCTGTTCTGGCGTCTCAATGATTCGGACTACCTGCATCGCCTGTTCGCCGACCGCGAGGCTCGCGAGCAGACGCTTGCGGATACCGACATCGAAGCGTCCCTCGAAAAGATGGACTTCGAAACCCGCCAGCGGATCCGCTATGTCGTGCAGCTCCAAAAGGACATCACTCGCGAAGCTCGCGCCACAGACGTTGAGCCTTACGCCCGCGCCGAGCTGGATCGCATCGCATCGAAGCTCCCCGCGCTCGTTCAGCAAGCCATACGCATGGCCAGCCGGAAGCAGCATCTCGCCAAGTACCTGCAGCACGTTGACGAGCGCGCCCTGCGTGCCTACGCGGAGAACCTGCGGTCACGAATCGAAGCGACAACCGATCCCGTCTCGAAGGCGCAGTATGAACAGGCGCTGCGGGCTCGCGAGGCCGAGCTCGGAACCTACCAGGCGATCGCCCAGGCGTCCGGCAGGATTGACAGTCAACTGGAGAACGTCGAGGCCACGTTCGCAAGTTGGAAGGCCAAAGTCATACGCCTCAAGACGGTGGACATCGGTAACGTGGCCTCGTTCAGCGAGGGGCTGGTGCATGAGCTTGACAGCCTCGGGCGCGAGATCGAGCTTCTCGACTCGAGCGTCATGGAGGCGCTCGGCCCCGAAACGTCCGTTCCCATCGAGCAGAGGGTGGGCAGCAACACATGAGCTGGCAGCAACGGCTTAGGCACATCGCGCTCAGCCAGGTGCGTGCCATCAAGGAGCGCCTCGATCGCATTGACGCTGAAATGGACGATGAGTACCTATCGGAGCGTCATTCGAGAGACGCCGCCATACGTGAACTGGACGAGGTCGGCGAAATGCCAGTCCCCGGTCGTCCGCATCCCGCAGAGCCGGCGGCGGAGTTGAGCCCGTCTCAGTCCACGCAAACCACGGATACTGGAACCACCGCGATCCAGGATGAGCGATCCGCGAAGCTGTCGCGTGCCTACCGGATCATGGGTGTGCAAGACGGCGCCGACCTTTCGGAAGTCGAGGCTGCATACCGAAAGCTGTCCGCGCGCTGCCGTGCCGCAGAGTTTCCCGAAGGATCCGAAGAGCGCGAGACGGCAGACGCCATTATGGCGCGTGTCAACGAAGCGTACAACACGCTTCGAGAGGAGCTCAACCCGGCGGCTGCACGTTTCGACAAGCTCGAACTCTGATCTGGAGATTGCTTTAAGCGCTCGGACATGGGTATACTCGCTCGGTTCTACCGGAGGTGACTTCAGCGTGCCCAATATCAAATCCGTAGTGAAGGATGTCAAGAAATCCCGCGCCAACAGGCTAAGGAATATCTCGACGAAGTCCGCCATCAAGACTCTGGTCAAGAAGGCGAAGGCGGCGCTGGACGCCGGCGACGCGCAGGCAGCGCCAGTGGCCGTCAAAGCCGCATTGAGCGTCATTGACAAGGCCGTCGAGAGAGGGATCATCCACAAGAACGCAGGGGCCAGACGCAAGTCAAGGCTCATGCGACGCGCCAGTCGCGAGGCGACCGGACAGTAGCCGATCGCCCGACTGCGGCGTTGCTACACAGCATGGCCCCGCATAACGCGGGGCCTTTGCCTCTCTGACAGTCGCGAACCGGACCGACGTGCCGTCATCCGGCCGTGCAGAGCCGCACGACCAGTTCCTCCAGATTGGCCATGGTATCGGCGCTGCCCGCTTCTTCCCCCTTATTGGCCGCGTCGCATTCGACCAGCAGCCGAACGGCATCGGCCAGTTCCTTTCGCGACCATCTCGCCGCATCCCTTGCAAGCGCAGGCGCCTTCCAGGCAAGCGACGCAATGCTGGCTTCCTGAGGCAGATCGTCTCCCAGGGTTGCCACCGCATCCCTCAACCGATTCGCCGCGATGCCAACCGCCGCAAGCTCCCTGACCTGCCAGAGGAGCCGCAACTGCCGCCCCAGAAGCGCGATCAGCTTCGCAGCCAGAGCGGGGGCCTTCGACTCGTATTGCGCCGCACGCCGCAGCAGTACCAGCGCGTCGGCCGTCCGCCGAGCAGAGACAGCGTCTATCAGCTTGAACATCACGTCCTCAGGCGCGTGAGCAACGACCGCATCCACATCCCTCACACTGATTGCCGTTCTCTCACCCACGTAGGCGATCAGCTTGTCCAGACTGTGGCGAACGCCGATCCTGTCCTCCCCGGACACCGTCAGGCGCTGTGCCGCAGGCCTTGCCAGTTCCTTGCCGTGTTGCCGAGCGTATGCGACAGCCCAGTCCGCCAGTCCCGCGCCGTCCAGGGAGCAGCATCGCACGATCGCGCCTACCTCACGAACCGCTCGATCCACAGCAGCCGTCAGCGCGCTTGCTTTCGCTCGCCCCCCGCCAACTCCGCGCGCGACGAGGACAAGACACGAAGCAGCAGGCAATGCGGCAATCGCCGCTGCAAGCCGCCCCGCATCCTGCTTGCGCTCCGGCTTAGCGTACACCTGAGCCTCGGATACGACGACGAGACGCCGCTCCGATATCACCGGGATGCGCTGCGCAGAAGCAAGAATGTCCTGCAGTCCCGTTGTCGTGGCATCGAGACATTCCCAGTCGAAGTCGCCGATGTCGTCCTTAATCGTCCGCGCTCGGATTGCCTCCACGGCCTCATCTGCCAACTGCTCATCGTCGCCGCAGATGATGTAGGCGCGTCCAAGAGGCTCGAGCCAGTTCGGCTGGCTGAGTGCCGTCAACAGGATGTCATTCATGCCGCTCTCCCCGGAAGCGCGAGCGCAGGCAGTCGCAGTCCGCGTCGGATGCGCACACCTTTCAAAACCGTCCTGACGAGCGCCGACGCCTCTCGAGCCTCGGCCGCCGAGATCGGGACTCCCTCATAGCGCGCAGCGACGACGAGGTGCGTCAGATGGTCCAGCGCAGCCTGCGCTTCGCCAATAGCAACAACGCTCGCCAAGCGCCGAGCAAACTCGGCCGGCGTTTCGTGAGCGCGCCTGGCAAGCCCTCGACGGCGCAATCGAGCCGACAGTGACGCATACGCTGCGAGAACGGATCGTGCTTCAGCCGTCAGCCCCGTCGGGTCCACCGCACGACGCCGTCTCCATCGCTTTACGGCCAGTTCCGAGAATGCAACATAGAGAAGCAGAAGGATGCCTCCGCCGATCGCGATCGGTGGCAAGGCGCCGCGACGCATGATCGCGGCCAAGAAGCCGCCGTTGTCCAGCAGTCCTGTGTCCTGCTCCTGAGGAGTAACGTCTCGAGCGTCGGTCGTCGCATCGAAGGCAATCCAACCGAACCCGGCAAAGTAGACCTCCGTCCAAAGGTGCTTGTCCCTCTCGCGCACAAGGTACTGCTGGTCCTCTGCATCGAACTCCCCGCCAAGGAAGCCGGACGCTACGCGAGCAGGGATTCCCACCGCCCTGCACATGATCGCCAGAGCTGAACCGAAGAGCTTGCACTCGCCTTCGCGCGTTTCGAACACGAACCTCGCCACCATGTCGGACCCGTCAGCAGGCAGGGCCTCAGCCTTCAGGTTGTAGACGCAGGTGCGCGAGAGATACGCTTTGAGCGCCTCTACCCGATCGTAGGCAGTCGTGGCATTGCGCGTCACTTGCCGGGCAAGATCACGGATCCGCGCCATCGCGGGAGCGTCAGGCAGAGCCGTGTAGGTGGCCGCGATCATGGCGGGCACGTCGGCGGATGCCTCGCGGAGGGCATCCGGCGACCACTCTACCACATCAGACTCGACCTCGTAGTACGTCGAAGCGATCCATCGGCTCAGCGTTACGCGGCCTGCCTCGTCGGCTGACGCCGTCACGGAGGGTCCAAAGTCGGTTCCGAGCATCAGCCGATACACCCGCGGTTCGGCCGCCCCATACAGATCAGTGAACCGACCGGCGCCCTCGAGCCGCACGAACTGCCGCAGAGTGTGCGTGGGGCCAGGCGTTTCGTTCAGTTCAGTGCGAGGCACCATCACATCGGCCGACCGGCGCATACGCGGGTCGAACATCGAGGATGGAAAACCGCGAGACGGCGAGGGACCGACACGCATTCCGGCATTCAAGGTGGATCGCCATCCGGAACCCGTGTACGTGTCGAACGTTGCACCGCGCCAGTAGCTCCCATGCTCTGCCCTGACGCGCATCAGGATGGTGTCAGACTCGGTCTCAGGGCCGGTACCTATGCGCAACTCCGAGCTCTCCGAAACCGAGACCCGTGTCGTCTGCCGTCGGCGATCCGGACCCGTCTCGCTGCCGGCCACGGCATTCAGCGGCAGCAACTGGGAGCCGACGGCCTGAATCGGCGGCGCGATGAGACGCCCCAGAGCCAGCGCGCCAACGCTGCATGCAGCAACAACATAGAGCTGCCCGACGAACATCGCCGACAAACCGGCAGCGTCCCGCGACGGTTTGCGGGCCTCAGCGAACCGCGAATACTGTTCATGCACCACAAGAAACGTGCCAAGGAACAGGAACACGAGGAACAGCCACATGAACGGCGCTTCGGAATACACTGTGCCTACGAGGCCCATGATGGCCGCAGCGGGCACGCAGGTGAACAGCAGCCACCCTCGCGAGAGCTGAGCGTAACTCAACAGCACCAGCAGCCAGCAGAGAAACACCCCGAGATCCCGATGAACATCTCCGCTGGACTGGGTCGGGAACAACTGCGAGCCAAGGCCGCCGGATGATGAACCCAGGGCGGCAACGCCCAGAACGGAACCGACGAAGGCAGCCAGGACCCATCCGGCCAAGCTGTTCGTGCGGGCAAAGAGGCTTACCGCGAAACCCAGAGCTGACAGAGCGACGACCGTAGGACCAAACAGCGGCTCGTTCAGCTCGAGCCCGAGAATGGCGGCGTAGAACGCGCACAGGACGACCCCAAACGCCGCCAGATACATGATCGGACTCGGCGGCGTCTGCGCGGGTTCGTTCCTCGGGGCCGTCGCCAGGGAGTTACCGGGCATCTGTCAGACCCCGTATGGGTTCGGGTATCAGGCGGTGCTGGTCGTTACGACGCAACACTGCCAGGTCTGCCCCCGATCTTCGCAGGCTCATCACGAACTGGTCCGTCTGATCCTCGCGGGCGTCTCGCTGCCCAGACCACGTGCGGCCGTCCGCATAGATCACCTGAATCCTGAGCCCAGCCGCACCGTACCCGGCGATGGCATCACCAATGCGCTCGTCCGGATCACCGGTCAAGAGCACCAGGGTTGTGCCGGCCGGGAGGACTCCGATCCGAGTCGGAAGGACCTCACTCAGCCGCATCTCGGAGTCGGATTCAACTCTCGCCAGCGCGGAGTATATGCTCAGCAGATGGTCCGTGCCACGCCCGGCGACGCCATCGAGTCCGGTCTCCGATCCGCACACAAGCATGACGCTGGCTCCCTGGCGGACCGCGAGTTGGGCTATTGAGGCGGCCGCGCGCACCAGATACTCGAAGGAGTTGTTTGGTGCCTTCCCAAAATCGCCTCCCCTGAACGTATCCAGCGCAATCACCACGCTCAGCGACCGCGCCTCCTCAAACTCGATAACGTGGAGCTCGCCGGTCCTGGCCACCGTCTTCCAGTGCATTCGACGCAACGGATCACCCGGCGTGTACTCGCGCACTCCGTCCATATCCACCCCGCTGCCTCGGAATGCGGCAAACGGGATGTCCCTGTGCCCATAGCGCTCGGCGCCGCTCAGATCGAAGCCCGGGAGCTCCTCGGGAACCGGATAGACTACAAGCTCGCCTGCCGCGGCAAGGGATTTGCGAAACCTCAGGACACCAAGCGGGTCAAGAGACGAAATCGTGATGCCGGTGAGCGTGTAGACTCCTCGCTTCAGCGACTCGACGTCGTACTCCACGTGGGCTTCGCCGCCGGCCGGCACATCGAACGTTATCGGCTTGCTGTCCGACCTTCGGAGCCATCGGGGAAGTGTGTCCTCGACCTGAAGAAACAACCGGGGCCACTTGCCATCGCCGGAAACCACCAGCCTGAACGGGACCGAGTCGCCGGCCCACGCCGGAGAGGGCAGCTCGCGGCGGGCGCGCAGACCGCGCAGCGCAAGCCAACCGACCCCCATGGATGCCACCGGAAGTGCGAGCAGTACGGCGGCCATGAAGAACATCTGCCAGCCGTTGGCCACCGTGCCGGCAGCAATGAGAAACAGCGCCGTGGTCAGGATGGCCGTGAGCTTTACGTGTGTCATGGGCTGAGCTTCCCTGACGCCTACGGACCAACCGGAACAGGGATACGGCCAAGCACATCCTCGATGCAGTGCCTACCCTGTGTACCCTTGACACGATATTCCGGTTTCACGATGATCCGATGCGCGAGGGCATCCACCGCACACGCCTTGATGTCATCCGGCGTGACATAGGAGCGCCCAGCCAGCATCGCCCTGGCCTGACTGAGGTACATCAACCCCAAAGAGCCGCGCGGACTCGCGCCAAGAGCAACGGTCGGAAGGTGGCGGGTCGCGTCAACGATCTCGACAATGTACTGCAGCAAGCTCCCATCAACGCGCACATCCCGCACAGCCCGCTGCAGCTCGGTCACCTCGGCGGCGCTCATCACAGGCGTGATCGAGTCCACCGGGCGCCCATGCACCTGGCTGTTCATGATGCGCAACTCATCATCGCGTCCCGGGTAGCCCATGGAGATTCGCGCGATAAACCGGTCCAACTGAGCTTCGGGGAGCGGATATGTGCCGGACAGTTCTATGTTGTTCTGGGTCGCGATGACGAAGAAGGGCGACGGCAGGGGATAGGTCGTTCCATCCACCGTGACCTGGCGCTCTTCCATGCACTCAAGGAGAGCCGACTGCGTCTTTGGGGTGGCTCGGTTGATCTCGTCCGCCAGCACGACATTCGCAAAGATAGGACCGGCTCGAAACTCGAACTCAGACACCTTCTGATTGAAGATGCTCGTCCCGGACACGTCGGACGGCAGCAGGTCCGGCGTGAACTGAATGCGGCGAAACTCGCAGCCCAGCGAGCGGGCCAGCGCTTTGGCAAGGGTCGTCTTGCCGACGCCGGGGATATCCTCAATCAGCAGATGACCGTCGGCAAGCAGTGCGGCCAATGCCTCCTCGACCGTGCCTCGCTTGCCCACGATCGCCTTCTCGACGGATTCCACAACGGCCCGTGCCTTGCGGACGAGCTCCTCATTTGCCAAACTCCCTACCTCCCCTTCACAAGCCTACCTGATGTCTGGACACCGACATTGTCTCATACGCAGCATTGTCGCAGGAATCCGTCACCGATCCGCCGAACTTGTGCACCGCCCACCCAATCCAGACCGGGCAATCCCACCATCACGGAGTCATCCATGTTCGACTGGACGTCAATAGAGCCACGGTTGCGCCGATTCACAGGAGAGTCGCTGCGCGAGGTTGCTTTCCCTTTGGGCGGCATCGGAACGGGAACCATCTCCCTCGGAGGTCGCGGCAACCTTCGCGATTGGGAGATATTCAACCGGCCTGCCAAGGGGCGTCATCTCCCCTTCACGTTCTTCTCCATCCGAACTCAGGTGCCTGGCGCTCCGCCCGTTGCGCGGGTGCTCGAACGTCGCATTCTGCCCCCCTATGACTCCGGCTTTGGCTTGCCGACCGGGTTGGTCAGCGGGTTGCCTCGTCTCGAGGAGGCCACCTTCACCGGAGGCTATCCGTTGGCTCGTATTGCTTACAAGGACGGCAGACTGCCCCTCGATGTTACGCTGGAAGCGTTCAATCCGTTCATCCCGATGAACGACCGCGACAGCGGCATACCGGTGGCCATCTTCGTATGGACCCTCAAAAACGCGGGCAACGATCCGGTGGACGCCGGCATATGCCTGAGCGCACTGAACGCGTGCGGGCTGGACGGAACGGCTGCCCCGGGAAACCGGCATCATCCCCAGCTTGGCCTCAATCTCAACCGATGGATTGAGGAGCCGTCCCTTCGGGGTATCGCCATGTCAACCGGCAAGTACTCCGATCCCGACGCCCAGGCGGGTACGATGGCCATCGCCACAACCGCGGCCGATATCACCTACCTGACCCGCTGGGAGCGCGCAGGCTGGTTTGATGATATCCAGAGCTTCTGGGACGCCTTCTGTGCCGAAGGACGTCTGCCGAATGGACCACACCCGGAAGAACCGTCGCCCGACGGGCAGACCGACGTGGCGTCCTTGAGCGCCCATGTCTCCGTCGCTCCAGGTGCCTCGGTGGAAATCCCGTTCTTCATCGCGTGGCGCTTCGCCAATCTGCACAACCACTGGAACGCCGAGCAAGCCGTACGCGGGGCGCGGCTCGGCAACTGGTATGCGACGCAATGGGCGAGTGCATGGGAAGCTGCCCGCTACACTGCTGTCGAGCTGCCCAGGCTCGTCCGAGAGACGCAAGCCTATTGCGATGCGTTCTTCACCAGCACACTGCCGGATGCGGTGCTCGACGCCGCCTCGGCCAACGTCTCAACGATACGCACAACCACCGCCATCAGGGTCGAGGACGGGCGCTTCCACGGATTTGAAGGATGCAGCGACAATGTCGGGTGCTGTCCGATGAACTGCACCCACGTTTGGAACTACGCCCAAGCGCTGCCGTTCCTGTTTCCTGCTCTCGAACGGTCGGTCCGCGAGACGGACTTCCTCCACAACACGCGCCCGTCCGGCGATATGGCATTCCGGACCCTTCTCCCCCTCAAGGGCTGCCTCTGGGACTTCAAGCCGGCGGCGGACGGTCAGATGGGGACCATCCTGAAGGTGTACCGCGAGTGGCTGCAGTGCGGCGATCTCGAGTTCCTGAAACGGATGTGGCCGGCAGTCTCACGCGCGCTCGAGTTTGCCTGGTCACCGGGAGGCTGGGATGCCGATCGGGACGGCGTAATGGAGGGCGAGCAGCACAATACGTATGACATAGAGTTTCATGGCCCGAACACGATGATGGGCACCCTCTACCTCGCGGCGCTTCGCGCTGCCGAGGAGATGGCCAACGTTCTGGGAGACGCCGATCGCGCGGCGCGATACCGCTCCGTCTATGAGGCGGGTCGCGCAAAGCTTCACGACCTCCTGTGGAACGGTTCGTTCTACAAGCAGATCGTGCTGAGACCCGGCTCGAAACTCGATGATGGCGAGCTTGAGGTCACGTCACCGGCGTTTCCCAGGTACCAGCATGGACACGGATGCCTGTCGGACCAACTGCTGGGACAGTGGTTCGCCCGGGTTGTCGGCCTGGGGGACCTGCTGCCCTGTGAATCGGTTCGGCAGACACTCAAGTCCATCCACCGCCACAACTTCAAGAGTGACCTGACGGAACATGCCTCGGTTCAGCGGGTCTACGCTCTGAACGACGAGGCTGGTCTGCTTTTATGCACCTGGCCCGACGGCGGCAGGCCGGCGTACCCGTTCCCCTATGCTGACGAGGTTTGGACGGGCATCGAGTACCAGGCGGCAGCCCACATGATTTACGAGGGTCTGATCGAGGAAGGCCTTCAGATCGTTACGAGCGTGCGCAACCGACACGACGGAGCGAAACGGAACCCCTGGAATGAGTTCGAGTGCGGTCATCACTACGCGCGCGCCATGTCATCATGGAGCCTGGTTCTGGCCCTGAGCGGCTACCACTATGATGCAGCGCACGGCGTGCTCATCTTCCGGCCGGTAGTACCCTTGACGTCCTTCCGATGCTTCTTCTCTGCTGGGTCCGCATGGGGCCGCGTTGAGATCGCCGACGTGGATGGTCGCCCCACTCGACACCTTAACGTGGTCTGGGGCGCGCTGGAACTGCGTCGCCTATCCGTGCCGCCGGCACCATCGGCTGCCTCATCGGTCACACTCAATGGAGTCCCCGTTTCGGCAGATCCTACTCCCGACGCTGTGGTGTTCGACACGCCTGTCCGCCTGAGCGCGGGCGATACGCTGACCATATCGGGCTGACGCCCACAGCCGAGGCGGAACACCGGCAAGACAGCAGGCAGGAGTCACCATCCGGATTGGGCGAATAAGGCGGCATTCCGTATCACACGATAGGAGCGACCAATGAACGACCAGGTTGGCATTACTCCCGAGGAGGAAGATCGCCAGCGGCGACTCGCCTGGTTTCGAGCAGCGAGGTTCGGCATGTTCATCCACTGGGGCCTGTATTCGCAGCTCGGACGACATGAATGGGTCATGAACCGTGAACGCATCCCGCTCTCGGAGTATGAACCGCTGGCCGACACATGGAAACCTCGGCCCGGATGCATCAGGGAGTGGGCCAGGCTCGCGCGCCGAGCCGGCATGCGCTACATGGTGATGACCACCAAGCACCATGAGGGGTTCTGCCTGTTCAACTCCTCCCTGACCGATTACTGCGCGCCGAAGCACGGACCGGGGCGCGATCTCGTCGCCGAGTACGTCGAGGCGGCACGGGCTGAAGGTCTCCGTGTCGGCTTCTACTACAGCATGATGGACTGGCATCATCCCGACGGAGCCGCGTGCAAGACCGATGAGGCCGCTCGCCGTCGGTTTGTGGACTACATCCACGGGCAGGTCAGGGAACTCTGCACCAACTACGGCAAGCTCGACATCATGTGGTACGACGTCTCCTGGCCCCTTGATGCCGAAGGCTGGGAATCCGCCAGGATGAACGCCATGGTGCGAAGCCTTCAGCCCGACATCATCATCAACAACCGCTCTCAACTGCCGGAAGACTTCGGCACCCCCGAGCAGCATATCACGCCGGAAAAAGGCGGACGGATGTGGGAAGCCTGCATGACCTTCAACGAGTCGTGGGGCTACACGCCGATAGACCGCAAGTGGAAGACAACCTGGGACGTGCTCGCCATGCTGCGCCAATGCGCTGCCGGCGGAGGCAACCTTCTCCTGAACATCGGCCCAACACCTGCCGGCGACGTGCCGTCGCCCTGCGGTCAAGTGCTCGAAGAGGTCGGAGAGTGGCTGGGCAAGTACGGCGACACGATCTATGACGCGACGGACCCCATGCAGCAGGAGTGGTTGATCACCGGAGCATTCACCCGCAAGGGAGACAAGCTGTACTTCCACTGCAACCGGTGGCCCGGCACCGAACTTGCCATCGGCGGCCTCGTCTGCAAGGTCCTGTCCGCCCGGATCGTCGGGGGGCCGGAGCTATCGGTCGAGCAAGTGCGCGACCGCCTTGTCCTGCGAGGCTTGCCCGCTGAAGCGCCCGATGCGAACTGCGTTCCCATCGAGATGACCTTCACAGGCGAGCCGCGACAGGTTCTCGGCGCAGGGTACGTTCTCATCGGTGACGATCCGTGGAGATAGGGCTCCCGTCGGGTAGCATACCGGTGGAATCGCCAATCCAGGCCCCGGTCGGGTCGCGATTCGGAAGTGCAGGCCACGCCAGAGCAAACCCCGCGCAAGATGCCCATGCAGGTTGATGTACCTATCCTGGCCCATCAGCAGGTCGGCGACGAGATCTATCGGCTGACGCTCGAGTCGCGGTCCGTTGCCCACCTTGCACTCCCAGGGCAGTTCGTTCAGGTGCTCTATCACGACACCTACGGCCCGGCTATGCGCCGCCCATTCAGCATCCATGATGTGGATACTGAAGGCGGTACGTTCCAGATCATCTACGCCGCGCGCGGCAACTTCACTAAGGGCCTGTCCGGCCTCAGGCCTGGCGATTCCCTCTCGGTTGTTGGTCCCCTGGGACAGAGCTTCAAACTGCTCGATCATCCGGTTCGGCTGCATGTTGCGGTTGCGGGCGGAGTTGGCGCTCCCCCATTGCATTTCCTGCTGAAGCGAGCCGTCCAAGCAGGGCTCGTCCAGAACCTGTCCGCCGTGATCGGAGCGCGTTCGGCCCGGCATCTGGTCGTTCCCGATGACTTCGCCAAGCTCGCCATACCCTTGCACATCGCCACGGACGATGGGTCAGCCGGAACACGTGGAACGGTCCTGACCGTGCTCCAACAGATGGACGCCGATCCGGCAGCGACCGCCGTTTACGCATGCGGCCCTGAACCGATGCTGAAGGCTGTTGGCGCCTACTGCACCGGCCATGGCATCGCGTGTCGCCTATCGCTGGAGACGGTGATGCCTTGCGGGACCGGCGTGTGCATGGGCTGCGTGGTCAAGGTCCGATCGAATGCATATGCTGACGGGTTCGAGTATGTCCGGGCATGCTCCGACGGTCCGGTGTTCGATGCCGAGGAGATCGTATGGGACTGACGGGGGCTTTCGTCGCGGCAGCCGTCCAGATGGACATTGCCATCGGCGATGCAAAGACCAACATGCAGCGCATTATGGAGCGGCTCCATATCGCCCATCAGGCAGGCGCCCATCTCGTTGTGTTCCCTGAATGCGCAACGTCCGGATACTGTTACGGCAGTGCGTCCGAGGCGCTGCCATACGCCCTCCCCGCAGACGCTCCGGAGCTCGAGGAGTTCCGAGCAGCCTGCCGCGGCCTTGGAGTGACAGCAATCCTGGGCTTCCTGGAGCGGACCGCCTCCGGCTCCCTGCACAACTCTGCGCTGCTGGCCGACCCTGAGGCGGAAGTCCCCATCGTGTACAGAAAGACGCACCTTCCGACGCTTGGCGTTGACCGGTACGTACAAGCCGGCAATGACCTTCCGGTCCATGACATAGAGCTTGCCCGGATCGGTATCCTCATCTGCTACGACATCCGTTTTCCAGAGGCCGCGCGCGTGATGGCTCTGCGACGCGCCGACGTGATCGCACTGCCCACCAACTGGCCCACCGGCGGCGAGTCAGCGCCTGAGTACGTGCTCCGAGCGCGAGCGCGTGAGAATGGCTGCTTCATCGTTGCTGCCAACCGTACCGGCACCGAAAGGGGCCGCCCCTTCATCGGTCGAAGCCAGATCGTTGGACCCGACGGCGTCATCCTCGCCCAGGCCGGCGTTGCTGAGGAGACACTCTACGCACGCATCGAGCCGGCCCGTGCGCGGCAGAAGCGCATCGTCTTTGAGCCTGGCGAGTGGGAGCAAGACACTGTCGGAGATCGGCGACCCGATCTGTACGGAGACCTATCGAAGTGACGCCTGATCTCGCCGTGAACATCGGGTCCATGCGAATGAAGAACCCGGTGACCACCGCGTCCGGGACGTTCGGTTTCGGCAGCGAGTGGGCCGGCTTCTATGATCTCAGCAAGTTGGGCGCGATCACGGTCAAGGCCGTGACCGTGCATCCTCGCCGGGGCAACCCGATGCCGCGCACAGTCGAGGTAACAGGCGGAATGCTTAACGCGATCGGCCTTCAGAACCCAGGACTCGATGCGTTTATTGCGGACAAGCTCCCGTATCTGCGCCGGTTCGACTGTCCTGTCATCGTGAACATCGCCGCCGACACCCTGGATGACTTTGCCGCACTTGCCGACCGGCTGGACGGCGTTCCGGGGGTCTCTGCGCTCGAGGTCAACATCTCATGCCCGAACCAGGCAAGCGGTGGGCTGGAGTTCGGGGTGGAAGCCGACCTGACGCGCCAAGCTGTCGGCGCGGTTCGACGCAATACCGCTCTGCCTGTCATTGCGAAGCTCTCTCCGAACGTGACGAACATTGCGGACATCGCCCGCGCGGCAGTCGAGGCTGGAGCCGATGCGCTTTCGCTTGTCAACACGTTCGTAGGCACCGCAATAGATGTCCGCTCGCGCACGTTCCGTCTTGCCAACCGAACGGGCGGCCTCTCGGGTCCCTGCATTAAACCCCTCGCCTTGCTGGCCGTGTGGCGCGTTGCCCAAGCGGTCAGCGTCCCACTCATCGGCATGGGCGGGATCAGCAACGCCACCGATGCCGTGGAGTTCATGCTCGCGGGCGCGACAGCCGTAGCGCTCGGTACGGTGAACTTCGTCAACCCCATGGCTGCCATTGAGGTGATTGCCGGAATCGAGCGGTACCTGATCGAACACGGCCACCGATCGGTGACGGAGATCATCGGCACGGTTCAGACGCCATCATGACTTTCGGAGCGGATTCCGGACAGTTTCCGGCGCTCCATTCTCGCGACTTCCGCCTGCTATGGATCGGGCAGACCATTTCCGTTGCAGGCACGCAGATGCAGCAGGCGGCCATTCTCTGGCACGTCCACAGTCTGACCGGATCCGCGGCAGCCCTGGGAGCGCTGGGCCTCTATCGCCTGGTCGCGATCGCCGTGTGCTCGTTTGCCGGAGGAGCGCTCGCGGACGCGAAGGATCGTCGGCAGATACTGCTGATGACCCAGACCCTGATGTGCCTGACGACTGTCGCGCTCGCAACCCTTACGTCCTTCAACCGCGTTACGCCGGCAGCTATCTATGCGCTCGTCGCGGTGGGTGCAGCCATTGCATCCTTCGCAAATCCGGCGAGACAATCGTTGGTACCCAATCTTGTACCGCGTGAGCACTTCACCAATGCCGTTTCCCTGACGTCAATCTCGCATCAGGTCGCCGGGATCGTGGGCCCGACAATGGCCGGCATGCTCATAGGGTACGGCAACCTTGCGTGGACGTATTGGGCCAACGCCGCATCGTTTCTGGCGGTCATCGGAGCGCTTCTGGCCATACCCGCGTATCCCGTCACCGCATCGGGCACCACAAGGGCCGATCGAAGCGTGCGAGCCGCACTCGAAGGCTTCCGATTCGTCTTCAGGACGCCCATTCTCGCTTGGACGATGATCCTGGATTTCACCGCAACGTTCTTCAGCTCGGCCTCAGCGCTGTTGCCCATTTTCGCGTCCGAAATCCTCAAGACGGACGCACGAGGGTACGGGCTTCTCTGGGCAGCAGAAAGTGTCGGAGCCATGGCTGCCGGGAGCTGGATGGCCATTCACCCGCCCGCGCGGCGACAGGGCCGAACGATCCTTGTCGCGGTTCTGTGCTATGGGATTGCCACGGTTGTTTTCGGGCTGTCACGCTCATTTTGGCTGACCTGTGCCGCTCTCTGCGTCGTAGGGGCTTCCGATTCTATCAGCACCATCCTCAGGCACACCATCCGTCAGTTGATCACGCCCGACCGCGTTCGGGGACGTATGACGGCCGCCAATATGATCTTCGTAATGGGCGGGCCCCAACTGGGCAACGCGGAAGCCGGCTTCGTGGCCGAGCTGACGAGCGCACCGTTCTCGGTCGTTTCCGGTGGGATCGGATGCGTAGTGGCGGTTGGACTCGTCTCAGCTCTTGCACCCGGTCTGCTCGCCTACAGCGCCGATTTCCGCGGCTCCGGTCCCGACAGACCAACCCGGGAAGGACTCGGTCCAGACGAACGCGAATCGTCCCCATGCACGCCCGAAACGCGTGCCATCTCAGCGCGGGGTCCTGGCCCGTTGCCGCCTGACGGCTTGGGGATCCCATAAAGTCAAAGGAGTACGCGCATGAGCGAACCTCAACAGCCCGGCTACGCAGGAACGGGCGCGCGCCTGTCCGCGATGATGTTCCTCCAGTTCTTTGTCTGGGGGGGCTGGTACGTCACTGTCGGCAACTACATGAATGAAAACGGCATGTCCAATATGATCGCGTGGGCATACTCCCTGTGTCCCATCGCTGCGATCATCTCGCCGTTCTTCCTGGGCATGGTGGCCGACAGGTTCTTCGCGACCGAGCGTGTCCTTGCTGTAATGCATATCCTGGGTGGAATAGCTCTGTTGGCGGCTCCCGCTCTGGGCCATGGATCGCCCACGGTGTTCATCGTGATCCTGCTGGTGCACACGCTGTGCTACATGCCGACACTGGGCCTTACCAACACCCTGGCGTTTCATCACATGTCCGACCCCGAAAGGCAGTTTCCGCGTGTGCGTGTATGGGGCACCATTGGGTGGATCGTCGCCAACATTGTGGTGAGCAAGCTCTTGCACGGCGATACGCTGCCTGTCCAGTTCTACGTCGCAGGAGGAGCCGCCGTAGCGCTGGGCCTATACAGCTTCTCACTTCCGCACACGCCGGCTCCGGCAGCCGGGCAGAAGGCAAAGGTACGGGACATCCTGGGAATGGACTCGCTCGGACTTCTCCGCCGGCCCGAGTTCGCCGTGTTCATTCTGAGCTCGTTCCTCATCTGCATCCCGCTGGCCTTCTACTACAGCTTCGCACCGGTCTTCGTCAAGTCCGTCGGCGTCGCAGATCCTGCGTTCAACATGTCCTTCGGCCAGATGTCCGAGATCTTCTTCATGCTGGTCATGCCGTTCTGCTTCCGGCGCCTCGGCGTTAAGTGGATGCTGCTTGTCGGGATGTTCGCATGGGTCGCACGCTACGGGCTGTTTGCCGGCGCTGCCACAACCGGCATCTTCCCGCTGATCATGATCGGCATCATCCTCCATGGGATTTGCTACGACTTCTTCTTCGTGACGGGCCAGATATACGTTGACCAGGTCGCCTCGGTCAACATCCGCGGTCAGGCCCAGGGCTTCCTCGTACTGGTGACGCAGGGCATCGGCATGCTGATCGGGGCGCAGGTCGCAGGCAAGATCGTCGCGGCCAACACGAGCGGCGATACCGTTCGGTGGTTAAGCGTCTGGCTCATCCCCTGCGTAGCCGCCGGCGTCATCATGCTGATCTTCGCAGCCCTCTTTCGGACACAGCGACGAGAAGCCGAGGCTTCTGCAGCGTAAGCGCTCATTGCCCAACCTGAGGTACGATGTTCCGGGCTTGCCTGTAATATCATGGGCAGGCCCGGCGTGTGCCGAATCATGATTGGCCAGGGCGCTTCAGGGCAATCCGCGTCGCCCCACCAACATCGCAGAATGGAGAGTCCGATCGTATGCCTTTGCTGAGCGTGCCCTTCTGGATTTGGGCCGGAACCGGCGTGGCTGCTCTGCCCATCGCAGCCGTCATCGTTGGGGTGGCCTGGGAGCTGCGTTCCAGGCGGCCTTCCATGGCGCTGAACCTCAGGGGGACCCGATTCGAGTTGTGGTGCAGCCGACGCTTGCCGCGAACGACCGATCTGGTCGTGGTGCCGGTCGCTCCCGACCTGAAGCTGATCGCCGGGTCTGCGCTCTGGGTCCGAGGAGTAACAGCCGGTCACGCTCAGCGCGAGGCTGATGCTCTGGCCCCGCGGGAACCCGGTGACGCTGTTGTGGTGGCGGGCGCCAGATACCGTTTCGCCCGCACGGGGCTTGCAGTCGTGCTGGATCGGCGCAAGCAGTACTCGCCCGACGCCATTCGCGATGGCATCAGGCGAGCTGTCGCCCTTGCGGCGGAGCGGTCCATCTCGTCGGTCACCATTCCCGACTGGTCGCCGGACCTCATGCGCCAGCCACGCGCTCAGAACATGGCCTTGCGTCTGTCCACCGCTGCCGAGGTCGCGCCCATGCTGGTGGATGCCGCTATGGCCCTCGCAGGACAGGTGCATTGCGTGCGCATCTGGGTCCAGCACCCTGAGATCGCCGAGGTCTACCGCTCGGCCATGGCAGCCCACGCGGCGGTTGGGGGCTACAGCAGGGCCGCGTAGACTTCCTCGATCTCGGCGAGCGTCTCTGGCGCAAGCGCGAAGCCCATGGCCTTTGCGTTGTCGTCAACCTGCGCCGGCCTCCGGGCGCCGACGATGGCGGCGGTCACTGCCGGATTGGCGAGGACCCATGCTATGGCAAGCTGGCCGACCGTTTTGCCATAACGCGCAGCAATGGGCCGAAGAGCATCCACGAACGCCAGATTCCGTGACAGTTGAGGCTCCTGGTACATGGGGCTGCGCCGACGCCAGTCGTCGTCAGCAACGCGGCGCAAATCGAAGGAACCCGAAAGAATGCCGGCCTGCATCGGGCTGTAGCATATGACGCCCGTGCCGTTCGACAGGCACCATGGCAGCATCTCGGCCTCAACCTCCCGTCTCAGGAGGCTGTACGGGGGTTGGAGCGAGTCCACATGTCGGATCGATTCACAACGCTCCATCAGGGCGACGTCGAAGTTGCTGACCCCGATCCAGCGGACCTTTCCCTCGTCCTGCAGTTTTGCCATTGCGCTCCAGGACTCCTCAACCGGGGTCCCTGTCGTCGTGTCGGGCCAGTGGAACTGGAACAGGTCCACGTAATCAAGGTTCAGCCGACGCAGGCTGTCTTCCATCTGTCGGCGAATGCTTCCGGGTCGAAGGTCACCCAGAGGCGCGTCGCCATCTCCCTTGACCCGCCCGCACTTGGTCGCAACATAGACCTTCTCGCGTGGCACGCCTCGCAGCGCACGGCCAACCACCTCTTCCGAATGTCCCCAGCCGTAGACGGCCGCAGTGTCAATCCAGTTGATCCCAAGATCAAGGGCGCGCCGGATTGCCGCGATGCTCTCGTCGTCGTCCTGCGGTCCCCATCCAAAGTGCCAGGGGCCTCCGGCTGCCCAGGCCCCGAACCCGACGGTGCTGATTTCCGGGCCATGCCGGCCCAGTCTGCGTGTTTCGATCATTGGCCATTCTCCTGCTTGGCTGCGACTCCCTCCGGCGGCGCAGGAGGCACAAGCCCGATCCGCTCAAGCACCGCGGCAAGATGAGGATATGCCCCGGCCGGCTTGGGTGTTCCCCGCTTCGAAACGAGTTCCGAGCGAGGTATCCGGAGAGGCGTGCGTTCATGATCGCCTCCGACCAGTGCGTTCAGGCGATCACGCATGCTGCGCTCCTGCTTGTTCACGTCTACGATCACCTCCACCGCATCGGCAGTGACCGTCATTCGAAGTGACAGGCCATCGAGAACATGACGCATCTCGTTAGGGGCGCGAAAGTTGTAGTAGACCTCAGGCCTCGATCCATCCCATTCGAGCGGCTGAAGCCGCAGCCAGTCCCGAGCGGCCCTCTGAATCGACAGGACCTCTGCGTGGGGAATCACTCGGATCGGCGCGCTGGCCCGACTGTCAACCGACCAGGGGATGTGCGCTTCAACGCGAACCTCCCAGCCCTCACGTCGCCGCGTACATCTGGCGGTATCGGGGATCGTCAATCGGAACTCGTAACGCTCTACCTGTTCGGGCTCGATGGGCACGAACTCGCCAAGAACAACGCGTTCATGGCGTCGTTGATGGTAAGACCTGTTCTTGCCGTGCCCGGTGATCCAGTATTCATACAGATCGGCTGTCAACTGACGAACCTTCTGCGGCACGCGTCCGCCGGTAAGGACGACAGAACCGCCAATCTCGGCTCCCCTGAACACCTGGTTCCCTGGGACCTCAAGATCAACGACCGCGGACCCCATCCCAAGCATAGCTCCCAGCCGGGAGAACACCATTGACACCTCCAGGTTTCGATCGTGTCATACTTCGCGGCCGACTGCGGTCTGTCCTTCCGTCGTTGCCCAGCGCTCCACACCTGTCGCGCCAGGCCTGCGTCTGCGGCGAATAAAGGGTACAACGATGCCGGAGCCGACAATCTCACGGATGATGGAGACCTTCATGCAATACGACGTGTTCGGTATGTGCAACGCCCTCTTCGATCTGCAGGCTGAAGCCGATTATGGGATGCTGGATGATCTCGGCCTCACACCCGGGGGCATGCACTTGCTCGACGCCGAACAGCATGCCGCCCTTGTGACCCGCATCCGACCCCACATCGTCAACGAGGCCGCGGGCGGATCCGGTGCGAACACCATGATGGGAATCGCGACCCTTGGCGGCACCGCCTGCTTCACCAGTCGCGTTGGAACCGACGAGTTCGGGCCGGCCTACCGACAGTCCCTGGCCGAAGCCGGCGTCAAGCCGAACCTTGCCGAGGGTTCGGGACGCACCGGGCTCTGCGTTGTCCTGATCACTCCCGACCAACAGCGAACCATGTGCACGTTTCTGGGAGAGGGACGCAACCTCGCGCCGTCCGATGTCAGCCTTGCCGATCTCAGGCTGAGCCGCCTTCTCTACGTCACCGGCTATCTCTGGGACACGGAATCTCAAATGCAGGCCGTCCAGACTGCCCTGACCGAAGCCCAACGGCGCGCCATCCCGATTGCCCTCAGTCTCTCCGACACGTTCTGCATTGAGCGCCACCGAGACGACTTCCGACTGCTCCTGGACGACTGTGTTTCGATCATTTTCGGCAACGAGGACGAGGCACGCATGCTGACCGACTGCTCCGATCCGCATGAGGCGGCTGCGTCGCTCGGGTCGAACGGGCGCACAGCCTTCGTCACGCTGGGATCGAGAGGCGCGCTGATCGGCCACGACGGGTATGTGATGCATGTTGATGCGGCACCAGTCGAGCCTGTGGATACCACGGGGGCTGGGGATGCGTTCGCCGCCGGGGTGCTGTATGGCCTGACGCATGGCATGCCGCATCGCGATGCGGCCGCTGCCGGTTCGAAACTGGCCGCGGCCGTCGTCGGTCGGCTTGGCCCGCGTCCTCCTGCGCGGAGCTGAACGATATCTGCAAACCGATCATTCGGCGCCCTCGGGCACAAGGTGTCCGAGGGCACCGTCGCCCTCGGCGACATCCAGATGCACCGACACAACCCGCCCAATCAGTGACCGAGGCCCCTGGAAGCGTACGCGAATGTAGTTGGGCGTGTACCCTGACAGGCCCTCGTGCCCCGCTCCCGGCTCAACCAGCACGTCCATGCAGCGGCCAAGGTACTGCCCCACATAGGCGGCCTGAGCCTGACGCGCCGCTTCGGCCATCTGTGCGGCTCGCTGCGATCGCACAACATCGGAGACGTGATCCGGATACATCGCGGCAGGCGTCGTAGGACGCTTGGAATACCTGAACACATGGGCCCTGGCAAAGCCGATTTCACGGACAAGGGCCAGCGTTTCTTCGTGCGCCTGGTCGGTTTCTCCAGGGAAGCCGACGAGGATGTCGGTCGTAATGCCGAGATCGGGTATCGCCCGTCTGGCTCGAGCACAAAGGTCCGAGTACTGCTCGCGCGTGTACGGACGATTCATTGCACGGAGGACGGCATTGCTGCCGCTTTGAAGCGGCAGGTGCAGGTGGGCGCAGAACTGGGGCGCACTCGCCGCAACCGCAAGCAGGCGGTCAGTGACCTGGGTCGGTTCAATGGACGAAAGGCGAACGCGCGCGATGCCCGGGACGGCGCAGATGGCTGTGATGAGGTCAGCCAGACCTGCCGCACTGGGTCCTAGATCTCTCCCGTAGGCGCCGACCAGGACACCCGTGACAACGATCTCCCGTCTGCCTTCCGCTGCAGCCTGTCTCACCTCGGCGACGATGTCATCCACGGGCCGCGAGCGAACCGCCCCGCGGGTCAGCGGCACGGAGCAGTATGTGCAGAACATGTCGCATCCGTCCTGCACCTTGACGAGCGCCCGAGTGCGTCCGGCGCCGGCGCCCGGCTGGTCCGTCGGGTCGCTCGTGGGGCCGGGTCGCAGATACGGGAAGCGCTCAACAACCGCAAGGGGCACGTCAAGCTTGGCCGCATTGGGTACGACCAGCGCGGCCTCGGGGAATGACCGCCCAACGAGGCGTGCCATCTCAACGTCGCAGCCGGTCACCACGAGGACAGCCGATGGGCTGCGTCGAGCGAGCTTATGGATCATCTTGCGCGATTTCGCCTCGGCGGTGCAGGTGACCGAACACGTGTTGATGACGCAGACGTCCGCCTCGCACTCGCTGTCAACGATACGGAAGCCCAGTCGTTCGAATCCGCGACGGATCCGATCCGTTTCGTACAGGTTGACCTTGCAGCCGAGTGTGGTCAGAGCTACGGTTGGAGCTGTACCCTCGGTCCCCGAGTCACGGTGAATCTGCGCCACCGGAACTGCCTTCTGAGGAAGGCTTACGCCTTCCGCGGCCTCGGCCGCCTCGTCGCCGTCTGCGTTTGCGTTGGTCCGCAACCGTATCGGGATGCGATGCTTCCGGCGCTGCCGGGGATACGTCCGAGGAAAGCGCGGCGGCCAGCTCTTCGCGCAGTTCAGCCACCGCCGCTCCCGGTTCATCGCCGGACGCCGGCGCGACGATGTCGGTTCGCTCCGCTATCACCAAGTCGGTTCCGGGCTTGGATTCGATCTCCTCAGCCGGCGATGGCACGCTCGCCACGGATCGCCGCGGCTGCGGCGGACTCGGCTCAGATGGAGTGACGCTCGGCCTGTGGCGGTTTGGATCAAAGCCGAGCTTTCGGATGGCCGCTGCGGTGCCAAAGTAGAACAATCGGCTGGTCTTCGCTCGGACTGGCGTGCGGTACTCCCGAGCGTCGGGCAAGGATGTGTATCCTTCGGCAAGGTCCAACAGGACAACCCCATCCGGTATTGTGAGGGTCCTCTGGCCATCCCGAAGCACGTGCATGGACAGCCATCCGTTACCCGCCTGTACATAGTCCTCCGGCGCCCGCGTGTACAGGTGAACGCCTGCGTAGCGGCACAGCCCCCTCAGCAGCTCCGGCGTCAACGATGGTTCCCCGCAGAACACGCTGTGCCATCCTTCAAAGGAACGAACGACAAGCGATGGCAGACCAGTCTGCGCGTACTCGCCGAGGACCGTAATGCCCGGGCTGTCGTCGTCCACATAGAAGGAAGGGCTGAGTCGTTCCTTCGAGCCCAGGCTGCGCCCGTCGAGAGTCTGAACGATCGGATGGCCGGACACAATGATCCGCGTGCCGATCTCGCTGTTCCAAGGCTGAGGGCGCAAGCTGAGACCGACTGCGTCGGGAGTGGGCTCGTCGAGAGCAGACCGATCCGTCATCGAGCCGACGGCATACAGCCAGGCCAGCGTCCGTCCGGGAACCCTGAGCCGCTCCTTGACCGCATTCCGTTCCTCTTCGGACATCCGGTAAGGGTTAAGGAAGACGTAAAGCTTCGCCCCGGTCGGAAAGCTCTTCAGCAGCACGTCGCTCTGAAGGTAGAAGCCTACGGATGCACCGCAGCGCAGGAGAGCATCACGACTGCCGCGGATGACCCGCTTGGCCAGCCCGTTGGCGTCAGCAACGTTGCACAGGCTTCGTTCGTCTATGAGCGCAACGACCTCCGGATCCTGAAAGCGCCGGGTCTTCTGGAACGCGCTCCACGACTCTCCAAACGAACGAATCTGGTTCCAGATCGTGTCCCCGTCGAGCCATCCGTCACCCCACAGGTCCATCCATGCCACACCTGTCTGATGCGCCAGTGCGGTGCCGATGCCGCGGCCGTGGACACTCTCAGTGGCTGCTGCGTTCTCCATTCTCGGGTTGTAGGTGTCTCCGCTCTGAGACACAGGAGCCAGGTGCGTCTTGGTGTCGTCTTCGGATATCCACAACTTGCCGTGTGCTGCGACCGAATCGACGGGTACAGGCAGCGCACCCGAGCATCCCGGTGCTCGATCCGAGTACGACAGGGGCCCCGAAAGGATATCAACGGCAGGTGATGCGAGAACTCGGGCCAGCGCCAGATGCCCTGACCAGGCATGCAAGAACTCCCAGGTGTAGCCGTAGCTGACCGAGACAAGTGCATTGCCGTCCGTCGCAGATTTCACGGCCTCTGCCAGAGCGAGGATGCGGTCAGCGGTGACATCAGACGTGTACTCCATGAAATCCACCCAACGACGTTCACGCCTCGGATCATAGAACGCCGCTCCTACTGACGAGGGAGGCTCCGGCGGTATGTTGGCAGTGAAGAACTGGACCGACCCATCGTACCAGGCGGCGCGCAAGGCGACCTCGCTGTCGTTGTACTTGGCGCGGAGCCATCTGCGGAAGCCTTCCCGATTGGCAAAGGATCGGTCGAAGCCGCCGTCGGCCGGTTGGAACCACTCTCCCCGCTCCAGGTGGTAACCAATGATGCGCGCGCCGTAGCTCGTCCGCTGGACATGCTCGATCAGCAAGCGCAGCGACCGGACCGCTTCCGCCCAGAAATGCTCGGAGGCGATGGAGGGCTCATCAGTCGGCCCGGATTCAAGCGACTGCATCTCCCCTGGATACTGCGACTGCCACGCGGGCATTGGCTGGAAGACGATCCTTGGGATCATGTAAGCGTTGCGGTCGAAATCCGCCACCCGCTCGATCCGCTCGTCGAGCGCCTGATACACCGTATCGTCTGGAGGCATCGGGCAGACCAGTTCGACAAGCGTCGAGTAGACCTTGACGCCTGCCTGCGCGGCTCTCCGCATCTGGCTATGAACCCGCGCGACGGACGCATCTTCGCTGACGCTCCCAAAGAAGATGGAGGGCACAACTTCTTCGCCGTTGATCACCAGCTCGGGAAAGCCGCGGCGAATGGCCACGCGCGCCGTCGTCAGGGTCGGACCGGAGGACTTCGCCGGCTTCGATTCGCGCCGTCGGGGCGCGGCGGATCGGCCTGAGGGTTTGGCGGCCTTTGCGGTCTCTTCGGCGGTGGTGGCCTCTGCCGACGCGTCGGAAGGCTCAACTGAGCCACGGGGAGCTGCCTCTGGCTCCGCCTTGTCTGCCTTGGGCCCTCGTCTGCTGCCCTTCACGGCTCGCCGCGAGGCTGGAGCGGGCGTATGGGCCTCCTCCATCGAGCCTGGCGCTGGAACAGGCTCCGATTCGATCTCCGCATCTTCCGGCTTGACGACCCGTCCTTCTGTGCCGGCCTGATCAGCTATGTTCTCACGAGACGGTGCCGCCTTGCGAGGGCGACTCCGCCTTGAGCGCGAACGCTTGACGGGTTCCGGGGCGGCCGAATCTGAGGATTCAGCGGAGACCGGCGCTTCAGGAGACGGCACAGCGTCTTGCGTGGATGGAGCAGGACTCTCCTGCGACGCTGCCTCCCGTTGGGATTTCGGGACAGTGCTTCGTCTTGATCGTCTGGAACGCGTGGAGGCCTTGCGTCGCTCGGCCCCTGGCTCGGACGGCCCATCGCCGGCCGGCGTCGTCGGATCCGCGGCCGTACCGGCAACGGCGACGTCGGCCGTATGCGGGGCCAACTCGTCTGTCATGTTGTTCTCCTGGCGAAGAGTGCCGCGCGCCCCGAGATAGGGATGCTGCGAGCGCCTCTTCAGATATCCGTGAGCGCATCGTCCACGGCGACTCCGTTTCGAGTCTGCCGAGCTCGATGCGCCGGGCTAACGCTTGGCCAAGTCCACGACGGTCAGCGTCAGCTCAACCCTGTTCCGACTGGCTATCAGGAGAGGGTTGTACAGAAAAGGCCGCTTCGGATCCCACAGGCCGGCGCGCTCGATCGCACGCTCTGCCGCCGGGTTCCGTCCGGGCCTCACATCTTGCTCTGCGTAGGCAAGGACCGTGATCACCTGATCGTTCAGCGGATGGCCCTTGTCAACGACGAACCTGCACTCGTATCGGTCACCGCCTACCGGATCGAGGCCGAACATCTTGCCGGTTCTGGAGTTTCGCGCGACAAGGACGACCGGCGTGCGCGGCTCAGGCGGCTTCCGAAACGTCACTGAGATCGTGACCTCGCCGCCACGCTCCACGATGCCGGGTGTGATCCGCGCCTCCGTGAACGTCAGGTAGTCGGAGCCTATGCTGGAAGCTCCCGGTGTCGCCGCATCCGTGAGTCGAACCGGGTCGAGCCACGCCACGATGGCGCGTTCGTTGCGACCATTGGCGCTGTACACCTCTTCCTGCATCCAGTACACTCTGCCGAGCGCGACCGCATCGTTATGGCGGTCCGACACAACCTTGATGGCCAGCACCCCCGGAGAGGTCCGCTTCAGGCTTCCGCGCCGCATGCCGGTACCCGTGACGATATCAACGATGCTGCTCGCGATCCCAACGGCGGCGCCGATGCCGGCCTTCGTCCAGGGGTCCGAAGTGGTCGCCAGGGAACTTGCGGCGCGAAGGCCCGCTTTGAGTGGCCCGGAGGCGAGGTTGCCGCCAAAGCCAACGAGTGAGTTGACGCTGCGTGACACGGTGTGCAGGAAGCCGCCCTTTCGACGCGTCAGATTCAGCGCACTGCGTGGAATGGTGATAGTGTACTCACCGTTCTGATCTGTTCGAACGTAATCAACAACCCTGTTCTTGGCGTCGTATACGGCAACAGTGGCGTTCGGAACCGGTCGCCCGCCCACATCCGTGACTCGCCCCGTCGCCCACACGAACTCCTCGGCGCAGGCCGAGCACGTCATGACAAGCGAAAGTGCGGCCAAGAAAAAGGTCCGCGATCTGAATGGAAGCAATATCATCAGGAGTTCCGACGTCTCGGGGTCAAGCGGGGTTACGGACCATAGCCGACCTATGCAGACCCCGTGACACCACAAGGGTCCCGTAAGCGGACCCTTGAAAGGACGGAGTAGCGGGAGAGGGACTCGAACCCTCGACCTAACGATTATGAGCCGTTCGCTCTGACCGACTGAGCTATCCCGCCGGAACAGCCTATTATACTGGCAGCGCGCTGTGGGTGTCAAACAGCATCGGCGGTGCGACCTCTGCATCGCACCGCCGACGTCTGCTAGCTGCTCGCAAGCCCTTATTTCTTGAGCGGGCAGTTGGGGTTGGGTCCCGAACCGTCTCTCAATCGGAGTCCGTTCCCGCGCATGCCGCCCCGGCCATAGCCGAAACCACATCCCCCCATGCGAGAACCGGTGCCGTCGCACACACCGTACGGAGCAGGGATCCCCATCTCACGGATAAGCTTCTCATTTGCCGTCGTCAGTTTGGAGAGCTCTGCTCGATGAGCGGCAATGGCCTGCTCACGCTTGGCAATCTCAGCCGGCGCACCGCCCTTCGCCTTCAGATCAGCGATCTCCCAGTTCAGCTTACGGATACTCGCGTGCAGGTCGGTCACCGACCGGACGAAAGCCGTCTGCTCCGGCGTGGTCGGGTTGACACGTGCCCACCAGCCTCCGGCTCCGCGGCCCATACCCTGGCCCATTCCCGCACCGTAACGCGGTCCTCCAAGAGCCAGTCCACACCGTCCACGCCCCTGTCCAACAGCAGGCAGGGCGATCACAACTGCGAGCGATGCAGCGGCTGCGGCCGCCATCAGTCCTTTTCTCATCGCCTTTCCTCCTTGGTCCCCTGATCTTCACAGATCCTGGTTGCTGCACTCAGGACGACGACGCGGGCGTTCGGTTCCCGGAAGCATATCCGGCTTACTGCGATGGATTGCCGTGCGCAGTCAGGGGAGGCTCTTGACGACCCGGACGAGTTCCGCCGCGGCAATGTCGCCGATGGCTATGTATGCCGCGCTCCGACTTGTATAGGTGACGATGGATTGCTGCACGCTCTCCTGGGAGGTCGTCGCACCGACGGCGTCAACGCCCGCTCTCCGGCCGAACCGATGCGGTCCAGCGCCACGGCCCCTTCCGCGTGGGCCTCCAACACCCGCTCCACCCGGCCTTGCCCCACGCACAAAGACGGTGAACGACGCCAGTCCGTCGCTGTATCGGACTGCCGGCGTCTTGAAGCCGCCCCCTGTGGTCATGACCCCATAGGTCGTCACGCGGTAACCCGGGGGAAGATGCGACGGTATCGGAACGGAGCGCCCCGTCTCAACTTCGACGGCCCTGGCCGATGGCATAGAAGCAAACGACCCCGGACCGACCATCCCCGTGGCGGGCGAGGCCCCCTTAGGCGGGGTGAAGTCCGAGGCTCTCTGCTGAGCAAATGTGACCGACAGGAACTCGGTCAGCGATCGGCGTCGTCCATCGGGCGCGAATAGCTCGTCGCGCAGGACAAGGCCGGTGACATTGTCCACCCAGAGGAGCCTCGACGGGTTGTAAGGGTAGCGTGCCGCCACCTTGACCTGCGTGGCCTTGCGTCCAATGGCGCGAACCTCACCGATCACCGACACACGGTAGTTCGTCACAATCTGACGAGCGGTGGCCGCCGGATCGCCCGACTTGACCGCCGGAAGGATATGGAATGCCCCCCCGGGGCTCTTCTGGTACGTCGCGTTGGCGGTCTGCAGGAGGACAAGGCCCTTGCCTGATCCTTTCTCGAAGGAGCGCCGCATCGCTCCCTTGCCGTCGGCGCTCACACGAACTTCGGTCTCAACCGAGCCGGTCTTCGTGCTCACGATGGTTCGTTGACGCCCCTCAAAGGGCCGTCGAGGGCCGGTCAACGCCTTGGTCAGCCACGTGAGCGCCCGATTGGCTGGTGCGGCAGAAGACGGCACCGGACCCAGCACCAGAGCTGCCGCAAGGATAATGCCTAACCGTGCCGGTGCCACCGTACCCCCTCATCCGCGATACACACTGCCCGATTACCGCGCATCTTGACCCTCGTACATCCATGCGACTACGCGGTTGGGATCGGCGGTTTGGTCGGCAACCGCAAGCAGCATGTGGGCTTCGCCGAACGCCGCGTCAGGCACTGGATTGGAATCTGCTCGTTGGGCAGCCTCAGGGGCGCCGGCGAACACCATCCAAGCGGCAGCTCCCAGGGCCGCGGCAGATGCCATCGCCGGCGCAAGCCACAGCCGAACCGAACGCCGTCGCCTGGCCGCGTGCGCAGCTTTCACCTGAGCCCAGGACGGCACACGCACCTCCGCCTTCGGCAATGCGCTCAGCGCTTTGCTGAGCCTCTCATCTGCATCGGCCACTCTCCGGCAGGAAGCGCAGCCGGCAATGTGCGCCGCGAACGCGGCTTCCTCGGCATCGGTGAGGGTGCCCGCTTGACGCTCCAAGAGCCTCTCCTGAACCTCAGCGCATTCCATTTGTCTGCCTCCTTGCCGTGCGGGCATCAGACCTATGCCTCAATCCACTGCGCCAGCGCTTCGCGCAAGCGAGCGCGTCCGCGCGACAGCCGCGATTTGACCGTACCTGCCGGCACACCCAGAAGCTTGGCCATCTCCGCAACGTCCATCTGTTCCAGATGATGCATCACAACGGCTTCGCGAAACTCAAGCGGAAGAGCGGCGATCGCCGCCGTCAGTGCGTCTTCCATAGAACGCTGCATCACCAACCTGGCCGGATCGAGTGACACGTCACCGGGCTCCGCCGTATCATCCTCCGAGCCATCGGCACGCGCGCGCAGATCACCGAACGATAACCACGGCTTCCGTTTCCTTGCCTTTGCTCGGTCACGAACCTCATTGACTACAGTCCTGTAGAGCCATGCGAGCAGCGCCTGTCCGTCTCGAATGCGGTTCAGACTGGCATGCGCGCGCACAAACGCCAGTTGCGCTATGTCCTCAGCATCATCATGGTTGCCGTGAAGTCTCAGCGCGAGGTTCACGACCCTGGCGTAGTGCCGACGAAACAGAACGTCGAACGCATGTTCGTCGCCTCCACGCGCAGACGCGACGAGTTCGGCATCGGAAGCCGACGGTTCCGATCCGACTTCAGCGGCTGCCATCTGCATGGACATGGCGATGTTTGCTCGCGTTGCTTTCCCTAACTCAGGACGCCGAGTGCGGCGGCAGGTTCCCGCCCGCGCCGGCGGTTTCTGTTGTGCCGCAGCGGCATTGCGTGCCCATTCTCTCCAGCAGCGACTTCATGGGACACCAATCAGTGAAAGCCGACTGGAAGAGGTTCAGGCCCACAAACGCCGTGAAGTAAAGCCATCGAATATCAACGAATGCCGCGAGGGCTGCCGTGCCGACGACGAAAACGCCCGCAATCAGTCGCAGCCAACGTTCGGTTGTCATGTTGTTTCTCCTTCGCATGTGGGTGCCGGATGATGTTGCGCGCGCATTGGCCTTCCATGTTCGTCACGCCCGTGCGGAGCGAACTGCGCCAGATTGCGCTCCCGGCTCCGCATCATGTAATACAGCACCGGAACGGCAATGCGCGACAGGAGGGTCGAAGCGATCTCACCTGCCATGAGCGAGATTGCGAGACCCTGGAAGATGGGATCGAACAGGATCACGAATGATCCCACAATCACAGCGGCTGCCGTCAGCAGCATCGGTCGGAACCGGGTCGCACCCGCATCAATCACGGCTTGCTCCAGCGCCATGCCTTGACGCAAACGGAGCTCGATGAAATCCACCAGAATGATCGAGTTCCGTACGATGATGCCGGCGCCGGCGATGAACCCGATCATCGAGGTGGCCGTAAAGAACGCGCCCATCATGGCGTGAGCCGGCAGGATGCCGACAAGCGTCAGCGGAATGGGCGCCATGATGATCAGCGGGGTCCGAAACGATTGGAACCAGGCGACCACCAGAATGTAGATCAGAACCAGCACGGCGGCAAATGCGATGCCGAGATCGCGGAACACCTCATAGGAGATGTGCCACTCTCCGTCCCATTTCATGGCGGCCTCGTCCTGCGTAAACGGAAGATGCGTCGTCAGAACCTCCAGCTTGCCGTCTTCTGGAAGATCGAGCTTCGCAATCGCCTTGTTCATTGCGAGGATGGCGTAGACAGGGCTCTCTTGACGCCCGACGACGTCGCCGGTGACGTAGACAACCGGCATCAGATTCTTGTGGTAGATGGACCTCTCCGCCTCGATCTCGACCGGTCTCACGAGTTCACTGAGGGGAACCTCGCTGCCCGATCCCGAGGTTACGCGTATCTGTTGCAGCTCACTGAGACCGCTCCGTTCGGCGCGTGACATCCGCAACGTGATGGGCACATCCTCGCGGGATTGCTCGTCGTGGGCAAGTCCCACCCGCATGCCGCGCAATGCCATCGTCAACGCTCGATTTGCCGCTCCTGCATCAACGCCGGCCAGAGCCGCTTTCTCCTTGTCCACCTCGAAGCTGACCGTCGGGCGCTCATCGTCCATGTACCAGTCTACATCAGCGACGCCGTCCGTGCTCTCGAACACCCTCTTGACCTGAGAGGCGACGCGTGCTCGGGCCTCTTCGGACGGGCCGTAGACCTCGGCAACGAGCGTCTGAAGCACGGGCGGACCCGGCGGCACCTCGGCGACTTTGACCCGAACCCCATGCTCCCGAGCGATCCGAGCGATATCGGGTCTGATGCGGCGAACGATGTCGTGGCTCTGAGCTTTCCGTTCATGCTTGCCGATCAGGTTGACCTGAATGTCCGCCTGATAGCTCTGACGCCGCATGAAGTAGTGCCGCACAAGCCCGTTGAAGTTGAACGGACTGGCCGTGCCGACATAGACCTGATAGTCGGTGACCTCCTGAATGCCCCCGATGTACTCGGCAAGCGAACGCGTGGCCGCGGCGGTTTGCTCCAGCGACGTGCCCGTTGGCATGTCAACGATGATCTGGAACTCGTTCTTGTTGTCGAATGGCAGCATCTTGACCGTGACGACACGCGCGGCAACGAGCCCCATGGCGCCGAGCAGCAAGACGGCAACACTTCCGAGGAAAGCCCACCTCACTGGCCATCGCTGCAGCAGCGGGGTCATCACCTTCTTGTACACCCGGGTCATCCAGTCGTCCCGGTAGTCGTGGCCCGAACCATGATCGCCCGAGCCGCCTGTGTGTCCATGCTGGCCACGCGCTTCCTTCAGGATGCGCACGGCAGCCCACGGCGTCACGATAAACGCGATCAGGAGAGAGAAGATCATGGCGGCCGACGCTCCGACGGGTATCGGGCGCATATACGGTCCCATCAGTCCACCCACGTAAGCCATGGGCAGGATGGCCGCGATGACGGTAAACGTCGCCAGGATCGTCGGGTTGCCAACCTCGTCAACCGCAGCAATGGCAGTCTGCAGAGCGCTGCGACCGTGCGCGCCGGGCAACCGATAATGCCTGACGATGTTCTCGACCACCACGATGGCATCGTCAACCAGAATGCCGATCGAGAAGATCAGAGCGAAGAGCGTGATCCGGTTCAGCGTGTAGCCGTACAGGTAGAACACCAGGAGAGTAAGCGCCAGCGTTACGGGGATGGCAACAAGAACGACGATCGACTCCCTTCGGCCGAGAGTCAGCGCGATCAGGATGGTCACTGAAACGACCGCGATCATCATGTGGTAGAGCAGCTCGTTCGACTTCTCCGCGGCGGTCTCGCCGTAGTTCCGCGTCACGGTCATGCTGACGTCGGCGGGTATGAGTGTGCCCCGCAGCCCCTCGGCCTTCTTGATCACCGCATGCGCAAGGTCTATGGCGTTCGTCCCCTGGCGCTTGGCAACGGAGATCGTGACAGCCTGCTCGAGGGTGTCCTCGCCGCGAGTCTCGCTCTCGCCCTTTTCGCCGACTTTGCCTTCAGCCTCGCCATAGGCTGGACCACGGCCGAAGAACACGTAGTCCTGGGCCTCGGCTGGTCCGTCGCGCACATCCGCCACATCACGCAGCCGGATTGAACGGCCATTGCGCACGCCGACGACAACCGCCCCGACGTCGTCGGCGTTCCGCAGGAAGGACCCGGACTTCACGGCGACAGAGACCTCTCCCTTGCCGAACTCGCCGGAGTCGGAGCGCACGTTCGCGCCGCCGAGCGCGGCCGCCACCTGATCGGCGCTCAGGCCGAAGCCGGCCAATCTCGCTCTGTCGAGCGTCGCCGTGATCTCACGTCTGCGTCCACCGATGATCATCGTCTCCGAGACGTTGTCCACCTGCTTGATCTGTTCCTCGAGCCGATCAGCGATCTGCCGGAGTTCCAGGCTGCCCAGCGTGCGGCTATGGAGGGTCAGCGCCAGGACGGGAACGTCATCAATCGAACGCGGCTTGATGATCGGCAGCGACGCTCCGGGCGGGATGATGTCATAGTGCGACTGCAGCTTTTCCCGCAGCCGAACGAACGCTGCCTCCTGATTTTGTCCGACCAGAAACCGGACAACGGCCATGGATGATCCGGGGCTGCTCGTCGTGTACACGTACTCGACGCCCGGTATCTCCCAGATCAGTTTCTCCATTGGCGTTGTCACGCGCCGCTCGACCTCTCTGGCCGATGCGCCGGGCATCTCGACCAGCACATCAGCCATCGGGACGATGATCTGGGGCTCCTCCTCACGCGGAGTGCGCATCACCGCGAACGTGCCAAGAGCCAGCGACGCAATGATAATCAACGGCGTAAGCTTGCTGCCGACGAATGCCGCCGCCAGACGTCCTGCGAGTCCGAAGCGCATTGGTGTCTCCCTCTTGCCTACTCTCGCCTTCGACTAGAACCGGACCCGCATGCCATCGGCCAAGCGGGAAACGCCCTCGACCACGACGCGCTCGCCCGAGCTCAGGCCCGAGAGAACCCTGACCCGTGTGCCCAGAGTCCTCCCGAGCGTGACGAGGCGCAGCCGTGCCTTGCCTGCATCGTTGACAACATATACGTAGTGGAGACCGTCGCGCTCGATCGTCGAGCTCATGGGCACAGATATTCCCGTGTCGCTGCCGGACACGAATCGGGCCCTGCCGAACATGCCGGACTTGGCCCCCGTATCATCGGGAATGGCCAGGCGGACGAGGAACGTATGCGTGGCTGTGTCACCTTGGGGCATGACTTCGACTACGCGAGCGGAGAGGCTTGCTTCCGGCAGGGCATCGAGGATAACCGTTCCCGTGGTTCCCGGGCGCGTCGCAGCCACAAGAGTCTCGGGGACCGCGGCCTCAAATCTCAGGCCTCCGCCATCCACAGTCAACAGGGGCATCCCCGGGCTGGCCATGTGACCGGGGTCAACCATTCGCCGCGCCACGACTCCGTCGAACGGAGCACGCACGATCGACATTCCGTGGATGATCCGCGCCCCGCGTGCAGCGGCTTCCGACTGCTTCACCTGAGCGGACGCCGCCCGAACCTCTGACTCCCGCACGTTCACCATCAGCGCCGCTGCTTCCGATTGTCGCAGGCTCTGCCGGGCCATGTCCAGCGCGGCCTGCGCCTGCGTGACGCCCTCCTCGGCCGAACGGATGTCCTCGACGCGGCTTCCCTCATCGGCGATGCTCTTGGACTCCACGGCCTGCTCATACTGCGCCCGCGCCACGTCGGCCCTAGTCCGCGCCGCATCAAGCTGCTGCTGCGAGACTGCTCCTTCCGCCACCAGCGACCGTGCACGTTCGTAGTCCGCCAGGGCCAGCTCCATCGCTGCCTTCGCCTGCGCTACCGCAAGGGCTGCCTGAGCGCGCTCCTGCTTCCGCGGACCCTTGATGACAAGGTCCCGACGCGCCTTGGCACTCTTGAGTGCCGCCTCGGCCTGCGCAACCATGGCGCGCGAAGCACTGATACGCGCCTCGCTGGCTGCCTTCTCCATTCGGGATGCAACGGCTGCACTGGAGACGCCGGCTCGGGCAGACCGAACCGCCGCCTGCGCCTGATCAACCGATGCACGGAGGTCACTTGAGTCAAGCCAGACGAGCGGCTGTCCGGCCCGGACGCGGTCGCCCTCAGTCACCGTTACCGATGTCACACGACCCATGACCTTAGCCGCAAGGTCCGATGACCATCTGGAGCTGACGACGCCGCTCACTTCATGCATTGACGGCTCGGAAGCGAGTCGCACCACCTCGGTTTGGACCGTTACGGGCGTCACCGCGCCGCGGTCGCTCGCGCGGGACCCCTCATCGTTTTTCGACCTGCCGTAGGCCGAACCGATCCACACAGCCAGAATCCCAACAACCACCAGAGCCGCCACTGCAGACACCCATCTACGCGTCATTGTCGTCCCTCCTCGTCCAGCCAGTTTGCTCATCGTTGCGCTCACGACCATCCGGCCCGCTTGCGCAGGCCCCGTGTCTTCGGATGCATTCCAGGAGCAAAAGCGCGTTCTGGTTTTCGATCCGGTAGAGCACGTTCGATCCGTCGCGTCGGCAGGCCAGCACCCCCTCATCCTTCAATACCCGAAGGTGTTGGCTCACGACCGACTGCCCTGCTGCACATGCGTCAATGATCTCGGAGACCGTCCGCTCAGCACCTGACGCCTGGAGGTAGTCGAGAATGCGCAGCCGGAGTGGATGAGCGGCATGTCGGATCATTGGCGCGACGCGTTCTAGCACTTCCATCTTGAGAAGTCCTGCCTCGCCAACCGATGCACTTGCTGGATTGCTTGATCTCATGGCATTAGTATATCACGATATTGTAATATCCGAAGTTCCTCTTCGACAAAAAGCTTGCGAAGAGAATCTTACGGCCAGGGGAAGGCCGGGGTCGGGGTCCTCCAGAACAACGACGGGGCTGTCCAGATGACAGCCATGGTGAACTCGCCCGCCACCATGCCGAGAAAGAACGGCCTCGCTCGCGAGTAAAGCCTCATACCGCCATAGCGAAGGATGACAACCTTGGCGAGCCAGGCTGCGAAACAGGGGAACCAGAACACCATCATCGTCCACGTGCCGCAGAGAGCATAGCCGAGCGGGTGGATGGGAAACCACAGGGTACGCGATCGAGCGATCACTATGCCGAGCGTCACGATGATGCCGATGAGGAAGTTGAGCGAGTAGAGCCACGGCAGCGGAGGTCTGGCCCTATTCAGGACCGTCGCGGCATCGCTGAACGTCCAGACAGGGTTTCCGGCGTAGACGTACTCGTACATCTGCACGGCCCCAAGGTTGTACGGAAGTGCGATGTGAAGGTACCCGGCAAACACGACCGCGGCAGCGATGCCGAGAGCGATCACGCCGAGCAAGGAGCGACGCCGGACGCGGACGCCATCCGCGAACTTCATGGAATCGAGGAATCCGGTCAGGAGGAGCCCGCGCTGATCCCGCATCCAGAGCCCGTCGAGGAACGCGAGGCAGGTGATGTTTGCTCCGCCGAGATTGCGAACGTCGCCCATCATCCTGTAGATATCAATAGGCCGAAACGACGTTTCGGTCATGAGCATGCCGCTCTCACACGTTGAGCGCGCCATCACCACTGCGACTATGAACAGAAGGATCGTGAGCTCGAACAGCGCCAGCCAGTAGGCCATTCCCAGCGCCCACAGCCAGCCGGCAGCCAGCAGCAGCGATGCGACAAGGCCCCAGAACGCAGTTCGGTACGAAAGTAACTCGTCCTCATCGACTCGGGAGGGCGAGGCTCCGCCGAGCCGGAACGCAGCCCTCCACACCCTCGCAATGTGTGGTCTGGCCGCCCATGCCATGTATCCCACCATGACGACGTAGCAGCCTATGATCTGATAGCCGATGTAGGCGAGGCACCCATACATGGGCATAACCTCCGGCTCATAGCCACGGGCCGCGCCGATCACGTCGGCTGCTCGTGTGAGGAGGAAGAAGAACCACAGCGAGAAGAGCAGATCGGTTGGGAGCAAGTAGAAAAAACCGATCGCCGCGAACGATATGAACACATGGAAGAACAGCATCGAGCTCCATGGCGGTGTACGAGCCAGATCATTGAGGTTGATGTCCGTCACGATCTCGGGCACGCTCGGATACCACTGATGCAGCCCGTTGAAGCCGAAAACCACCGCGGGGATCGCGAAGCCCCACCATGTAACGCGATTGGACATGAAGCCGCCATCCGAACCGGCAGGCTTGACCATCTCAAGGGGCAGTTGGACGAGGGGAAAGCTCAGCTTCTCGTTGTCCACCCATTGTCTTCGCAAGAGCACGGCCAGGCACAGGTATGCGCCGAACATGAGCGCGACGAAGAGCCCCCATGCCGCCAGCGGGCCAAACCACGCCTGCCAGGGCAGGCGCTGACCCGGCTGCAGCGAGGCGTAGAACCCGGTGGACACCGGTTGTTTCGGTCCGCCCGACGGATCCCAGGGTACGGCCCACTCCTTGATGTACTCGTAGAAGAGCGATTGCCAGAGGTTCTCCGGAGTCGCATAGTAGTTGGGCACGACCAGCAGAGGTATCAGCTTCTGAAGAAGACCCCGGGACGCCACCATTGAGGCCAACAGCATCATGACGTAGATAGAGAAGATCTCGTGAGCGGCCAGTCCCAGCCTGGCCGACCACCGTGTCAGCACATTGCGCGCCAGGAGGAGAAGCACCAGCATTCCCACGAGGACCGGCGGCAACTGCAGGAAACCGATCTGGATCTTGGCGACAACAAGCTCGGCGTAGCAGACAAGAGCGCACGTCAGCGCGACCATGCACAGGCCGACCAGCACCGCTCGGACTGAGATTGCGGATCGGTAGTCGCTGCGTTCACTTCGAGCTGCGTTGACAGCCGTCTGCATAGCCCGCTTGCCCCCTTCCCGCCATGATCGAGACGATTCGGACCCGTCGGCGTCAGGTATCTCCATCGGCAACTATTGCCTGAGGTCCGCCCATAACGGGGTATTGTCATGGCATGCTCGTCGCCGTGGATGTCGGCAACAGCCGTATCAAGTCCGTCCTGTTCGCACACGGACAGATCGTCGCACGCCACAACACGGCCACCGATCCGTGCATGGCGCCCAGCGACCTGGCCCGGTTCCTTCGTGCAACCACTCAGGGCCGGCCGCAACAGCCGGCGCTTCACATGGCGTTCACTTCTGTTGTACCGCGTGTCGGCCCCAACCTGATCGAAGCCGCACGTCAGGTGGGGTTCCGAACGATCATCGAGATCGCATACAACCTCGATCTGGGCCTCGACGTTGCCGTCAGGTCGCCGGAGACCATCGGTCCGGACCGGATCGCCAACGCCGTTGGAGCTGTGAGCCTCCTTGGGGCGCCGGTGGCTGCGGTTGACTTCGGCACGGCCATCACGACCACTGTAGTCACTGCCGATCGGCGCATCATCGGCGGCTCGATCGGGCCGGGCGTTCGTACTGCAGCGCGTGCGTTAGCCGCGTTCACAGGCCGTCTGCCCGAAGTCACAGCTTTGGATGAGAGCCGATTGCCGGAACCCATCGGGAACGATACACATTCGGCCATCAAGTCGGGGCTGATCTACGGGGCCATCGGCGCGGTCAGGGAGTTGCTTGGCCGCATCTCCGAGGCGATCGGAGCCCCCGTGCCTGCCATCGCAACGGGCGGACTGGGCCCTTTTCTCGCCCCGCATTGCGGGATTCGTCACGTTGACACCGATCTCACTTTCCGCGGGATTCATCAGATAGCCATTCGAGTCGGGATCGAGGCGGAAAGCTAGGCCGCTCGCTCCGCCATGGCCCACCGGGCAACGTCCGCGACATCAGAGTCGCCATCGTTCGCGCTCTCGCGGATCGTGGCCAGAGCTTGCGGCTCCGACGAACGCGCCAGTCGGGCAAGAGCGAGCCTGCGGAACGGCGCCGAGCCTGCCCGTGCCAGATAGATGAGACTGCCGACAGTTCGCGGGTCAGGAGGCTCGCCGTCGGCACGAAGCAGTTCGGAGGTTACCGGCTCATCAAGCCCCGCTCCGGTCAGAGCGGCCCATGCTGCGAGGCCATGGATCCGACGCGCCAGTGAGGAAGCCTCGCGGATCACTTCGACAACACCGGCGACACGGATCGTCGCCTGTCCGCCGATCAGAGCATCATGGAGCATGTTCGCTTCATCGGCAGCCAAGCTGCCCGCCATGCGCAGCGAACGGGCCCACGCTGTACGTCGCGCTCCCGCGATAGAGATCAGGAACCGAGAGGCAAGCAGACGCATCGAGGACCAACTCGTCGCGTGGCGCATGATCGCCTCTCGGCGTGAGGAGCTGAGTCGCTGACACCCGATCATGGCGGTCTCCCAGGCCGCGTATGCCGCCGCACCGCGTCCGACATGAGCTACCCCTCTGGTCGTGCACTCGCCCTGCACGATCGGATGCTGCAAGTCGGCGACAAAGTCGAGAAGACCTCCAAGCGTGTCAGCGATTCCGCGCCTGAATCCCTGGACCCGGGCTACGTTGTAGCGGTCGCCGCCGAAGCGCCACGTACAGGTTCGCTCTCCCAACTGAGGGGCGGACGCATCGTCTATGGGCGCTAAGCTCAAACCGATACGATGGGTGCGCTTCAGTACCCGCGAGTGGAACAGCCGCGATTCCTGGCACATGCATCCAAGCGTACAGAAGGCCGTCGTGCCGAGCAGACCCAGCATGCCCGCCGCCCTCGCCACGTCGTCGGGTTCGGCGCGCTTTCGAACGGCCGCCAGCAAGGCGCGAATGGCGTCGCTCTGGATAGAGGCCGGGATGCTGTTATCATCCGCACCGACGATGATGCTGTGAACCTCCTGCTTCGGACAACGTCAGATATGAGAGAGTACCGTATCATCCCACTCAAGGAGGAAAGACTGCCATGCGTTTGCGCCTTGCCATCGGGTTGAGTCTCCTGGTCCTTGCGCTCGGCTGCACATCGGTCCAAGCTCAGGCTCGCAGACAGAATCGACAGCGGGCCGCCAATGTCCCGATCGCTCAGGTACCTGTCGCGCTCCTCGACGCCATCTGCAAGCTGGAACCGGCTCAGAAGGAGAAGATCACCGCCCTCCAGACCAAGCTGATCGAGGACCTCAAGGCGCTCCGCCCGGCGAAGGGCACGGAGCCCGACTCGCAGGCCGTCCAGAAGCGTCGAGACCTTACTCAGGCTGCGATAACGGAACTGAACGGCATCCTCACGCCCGAGCAGCGCGAGGCCCTGCGCAAAGCTATGCCGCTCCTGACGAGTCTCCGATCAGCCAACGTACCTCTAGAGGTTGTTGCCGAACTCAAGCTCACCGAGGACCAGAAGAAGCAGATCGCTGACATCATTGCTTCGGAGCGAGCGAGCCTGCGAGGTGTACCCGCACAAGAGCGGAAGGCGAAGATGCGCGAGATGATGGCTCAAGTACGCTCAAAGATCGAGGCACTTCTCACCGACGAGCAGAAGGACATCATCAAGAAGTTCAGGGAGAAGAACCGCGGGAATAAGCGCAATCGTCCGTAGCCGTTCAGGGCATGCCCCCGGGCGCCGATACGGCGCCCGGGCTATGCCAGGTCGCTCGCCACAGAGGACAGCGCCCGAACTGCACGCTCGATGCCGGCGTTATCCACATCCATGTGCGTGACAAGGCGAATCCGATTGTCCCCAAGCGCCAAGCACCGAACGCCCTTCTGCTGCAAGGCATCCACCCATCGGCGCGCTGGAGCCTCGGTCGAGAAGTAGACCATGTTCGTCTGAACGCTCCTGAGATCAATGCTAACCCCCGGCAGCTCGGCGATGCATGCGGCCAGTGTTGCGGCGCGCGCATGATCGTCGGCAAGGCGCTCGATGTTGTGTTCGAGCGCATACAGCCCGGCGGCGGCGAGCACGCCTGACTGCCTCATTCCTCCACCCAACCTCTTGCGCACGCGCCTGGCCCGTTCGATGGTTGTGCGGTCGCCGCAGAGAACCGACCCCGCCGGACACCCCAGGCCTTTCGACAGACAAAACGTTATCGTATCGCATCGGGCCGCGAACTGCTCGACGGAGGTGTTGCCGGCGATCGAGGCGTTGAAGATGCGAGCTCCATCAAGATGGATAGCTACACCTCGTTCACGCGAGGTCTTCCAGATCGCATCGTGCACTGCCGGCGGGATCACCGCACCGCCCGATACGTTATGTGTGTTCTCGATCACAATCAGCGCAGTCCCGGGCGAGTGCAGGGACTCCGTCTGGATCGCCTCGGCAATCTCATCCGGGCTCGGAACACCGCACGTGCTCCGGAACTGGCGCAGCATCACGCCAAGGAGAGCCGCAGGCGCGCCTGCTTCATACCGCATGGAGTGCGAGTCGGCGTCAAGCAGGACCTCGTCACCCGGGCGGGTGTGAACCGCGATACCGATGATGTTGCTCATGGTGCCCGACGGCACCAAAAGCCCTGCCTCCTTGCCCATGATCGCCGCGGCACGCTCTTCCAGCTTGGCCACCGTCGGATCATCCCCGAGAACGTCGTCTCCAACGATCGCCTCCGCCATTGCCCGCCGCATTCCTGCCGTCGGCTGCGTTACCGTATCGCTTCGCAGGTCAACCCAAGCGTTCACGTCTGCCTCCTTGAGACGTACAATACCTGCACGAAGCCGCAAGCGCAACGCGCAGACTGATAAGAGTTGTCGTTGAGGACCGACCATCGCGGGAGGAGTCTGCGTCGAGCAACGCGAACAGATCAAGGCAAGCACCGCGCCATGCGCAGCGGCGTCCGGACAGTCAACTGAAGGAGACAGGTGTGCTACAGACAAGGCCATACGGTCGCGCCGACGACCGATTGTCCATCGTTGGCCTCGGAGGCATCGTGGTTGCGCAGTTGCCGCAGCACGAAGCCGACAGAATAGTTGCAGATGCCTTCGCCCGTGGCGTGAACTACTACGACGTGGCTCCGACCTACATGGATGCCCAGGACAGACTCGGGCCGGCGCTCAAACCCTACCGAGACAAGGCATTCCTCGCCTGCAAGACGGAGAAGCGAACGAAGGCCGAAGCGGATGCGGCGCTGAGCGAATCGTTGCGCAAACTGCAGACCGACCATTTCGACTTGTACCAACTGCACGGCCTGGCAAACCTTGAGGAGGCCCACGCGTGTTTCGCCCCGGGCGGAGCTATGGAGACGCTTATCGCTGCACGCAGCCGAGGTCTGACACGCTACCTGGGCTTCTCAGCACACTCAGTCGAGGCAGCGCTGTTCTGTTTGGAACAGTTCGATTTCGACTCGGTCCTTTTCCCGCTCTCCTGGCCGGCATACTACGCGGGGCGTTTCGGGCCTCAGGTCATTGACGCGGCGCGGCGATCGGGCGCGGCGGTCCTGGCTCTCAAGGGGATGGCCCGCCGTCCGTGGCCGGACGGGGCCCCAAGAGGTTATCCGAAGTGCTGGTATGAGCCGTTCGAAAATCCGAGCGAGGCCGAAAGCGCCCTCCGTTGGACGCTGTCGCTGCCGATCACGGCGGCCGTGCCGCCGGGCGATCCGGGGCTGTTCGAGCTTGCCCTGAGGATTGCCGAGCGCTTCACACCCATGTCGGAAACAGAGATACTCAGCATTCAGAACGCGGCATCGGGCGCAACGCCCCTGTTCACCGCGGGCTGAAACTGCGCTGCAATCACGGAGGCACCGCCCAATGAACACGAAGTTCAGTTTCTCGGCAGGCGTCTGGAACCTCAACCGAGGCGAGGACCCATTTGGCCCGCCGATCCGCGCGTCCATCCCGTTCGCAGAGAAGCTGCAGAAGCTGAAGGCGCTCGGGTTCGACTACGTGCAGTTCCATGACGACGATGCCGTGCCCCTCGGCGTCTCGCCGGTCAATGTTGCCGCTGAGGCCGCCCGCGTCCGGTCGCTCTGTGAGGATGCGGGCCTCGGCGTCGAGTTTGTGGCGCCTCGACTCTGGGAAGACCCTCTCTTTGTGGACGGGGCCATCACGGCCAACGATGCTGCGGCGCGGCAAGCGGCGATGGATCGCGGCAAGCGGGCGGTGGACATTGCCCGCGTGCTGGGAACCCACAGAATCGTCCTCTGGCCCGCCCGTGAAGGAACGTACATCCGCGAGGCGAAGGACCCGCTGGCATCGTTCGATCGCTTCGTCGAGTTCCTGAACTGCCTTCTGGCGTATGATCCGGATATCCGCATTCTGGGTGAGATGAAGCCGAACGAGCCGATGGACCTCATGTACCTCGCCTCGACAGCTCACTTCCTCGCCCTGGCTGCGCGCACGGCAGAACCCGATCGGGTTGGCACGCTCATCGAAGCTGCTCACTCGATCCTGCTCGGACTCGACCCTTCGGAGGAGATGGCCTTCGCGATATGGCACGGGAAGCTCTGGGGGGTCCATCTGAACGATCAGGACGGCCTTAAGTTCGACGAAGACAAGAGCTTCGGCAGCGCGAACCTGCGCCGCGCCTTCAACATTGTTGATGTGCTGGTCAACAATGACTACGGACTGAAGGGCGAAGTCGTCGGTCTGGACGTGAAGGCGATGCGGACGCAGCCAACTGATATGGCCACGAAGCACCTTAGCAACAGCAAGCGGATGTTCGAGCGCCTCGTGGAGGTCTCCGTTAAGCTCGACCGGTCGGCCATCAACGCATTGAGAGCATCGCGCGACTACGAGGGTCTGGACGCGTTGATCCTCGACGCCCTGATGGGCGTTCGTTAGTGCGCCAACGATCAGAACACAGGAGCAACACCAATGAATGTCCTACCACCGCGAAACCGACTTCAGGGCAGTCTGCCCAAGATCGGCATACGCCCGGCCATTGACGGACGAAGAGACGGCGTCCGCGAGTCGCTGGAAGTGCAGACGATGACCATGGCGCAGACTGCGGCTGCCTTCCTGGAACGGAACCTGAAGCACGCCTGCGGCTTGCCCGTCGAATGCGTGATTGCCGATACGTGCATTGGCGGCGTCGCGGAGGCAGCGCGCTGCGCCGAGAAGTTCGATCGCCATGGGGTCGGCCTCTCCATCACGGTGACGCCCTGCTGGTGCTATGGCTCCGAGACCATGGACATGGACCCGTTGCGCCCCAAGGCGGTGTGGGGCTTCAACGGCACGGAGCGGCCGGGAGCGGTCTATCTTGCCGCCGTTCTCGCAGCTCACGCACAGAAGGGTCTGCCGGCTTTCGGCATCTACGGACGTGACGTTCAGGATGCCGACGACACGGCGATACCCGAGGACGTCCAGACGAAGCTGCTCCAGTTCGCACGCGCCGGACTGGCGGCGGCTACGATGCGAGGCGCCAGTTATCTGGCCTTCGGCTCGGTTTCCATGGGAATCGCCGGGAGCATCGTGGATCACGACTTCTTCCAGTCCTATCTCGGTATGCGCAACGAGACTGTGGACATGAGCGAGTTCTCCCGGCGGCTGAAGTACGACATTTACGACCACGCGGAGTTTGAGCAAGCCCTGAAGTGGACGCGAGCCAACTGCAAGGAGGGCCCGGATTACAACAAGCCCGCCAAGCAGCGTACGCGAGCGCAGAAGGATGCGGATTGGGAAATCTGCGTGAAGATGGCGCTGATCGCCCGCGACCTGATGATCGGCAATCCTGTGCTGGCCGACATGGGCTATGCGGAGGAAGCGGAAGGCCACAACGCGCTGGCGTCGGGCTTCCAGGGCCAGCGGCAGTGGACCGACTGGATGCCCAACGGTGACTTCCTGGAGGCGATCCTGTGTTCGTCGTTCGACTGGACCGGGATCCGACAGCCATACATCGTGGCAACCGAAAACGACTCGCTGAACGGCGCGACGATGCTTCTAATGCACCTGCTGACCGGCTCCGCTCAGATGTTCTCGGACGTTCGCACATTCTGGAGCCCCGAAGCCGTGAAGAGGGTAACGGGCCACGAGCTGTCCGGCGAGGCCGCAGGAGGGATCATTCACCTCATCAACTCAGGCGCGTCCGCGCTCGATGCCTGTGGGAGGCAGACCATTGGCGGGCGTCCCGCGATGAAACCGTACCTGCAGATTACGCCCGAGGAGGCTCAGGCCTGTCTGGACGCGACCCAGTGGTGTCCTGCAGAGCTCGAGTACTTCCGTGGCGGCGGTTTCTCCTCGCAGTTCGTCACCACCGGCGGAATGCCCTGCACGATGGCACGCCTGAACCTCGTGCGTGGCCTGGGCCCCGTTCTTCAGCTTGCCGAGGGGACAACGGTCTCACTGCCGCCCGACGTTGATCAGGCGCTCCAGCAGAGAACCAGTCCCGGCTGGCCGACCACGTGGTTTGCACCAAGGCTGACCGGCTCCGGGCCATTCCGCGACGTGTACAGCGTGATGGCCTGCTGGGGAGCCAACCACGGCGCCATCAGCTACGGTCACATCGGCTCCGACCTCATCGCTCTGGCCTCGATGCTGCGGATCCCGGTTGACATGCACAACGTGCCCGGTGAGCACATCTTCCGCCCTGCCGTATGGGATCGCTTTGGCGCACTTGATCCACAGGGAGCCGATTACCGCGCGTGTGCGGCATTCGGCCCGCTCTACGGGTAACACGAAGATGGCGGTCCCTCGTGAAGTCCCAGATCGAGGGACCGCCCTGTCTCAGGGCTCTCCGTGCATCCATGTTCCATGAGCGCTGAGGGCTAGCTCGCCCATGGCCTGGTTCGGATTCCTCGCCGCAGCGCCGGCCCTACCTGCTGTGTTTGCATGGTGCCTTGCCTACTGGTCAACACACCCAATCCGCATCCCTGTGCCCGGCCGTCCGCCGCCTGACCTGGGAGCATATGAGGACGTGACGCTGACCACCTCGGACGGACTCAGGCTTTCCGGCTGGTACTTCCCAGCGTCCCAACAGCAGGCCGTCATTGTGCTCTGCCATGGCCATCAGTTCCATCGGTGCCAGATGCTGGACGTTATGCGCGGCCTCTCTTCGGAACGATTCGGCTTCTTGATGTTCGACTTTCGATGCGCGGGACGCAGCGGCGGCAGGATCAGCACGATCGGTGCCGATGAGGTCGCCGATCTGATTGCTGCCGTGGACTGGCTGAAGGCACGCCCGGATACGGCATGCCTGCCGATCGGTGTGTTCGGCTACTCCATGGGTGGGGCTGCAGCTCTGCTGGCCGCGGCGGCAGATGAGCGCATCCGCGCCGTAGCCTCACAGGGTGCCTATGCGTCATTGGCCCGAGCGATCAGAGACCGCGGGCGTTTCTTTGCCGGCGTCCTGGGCCCACTCGTCTCCATACCGGCCATGGCGTTCGGTCGTATGTGGCTGCGCCACAATCCCGCCGATATCGCACCCGTTCAAGTGGTCTGCAACATCGCGCCCAGGCCCGTGATGATATGCCACGGCGAATGGGATCCGTTCATTGCCCCGGCGGATGCTCGAGCCTTGTTCGAGGCGGCGGGACCTCCCAAGGATCTTCGCATTGTCCCGCGGTCATGGCATATCGGGATAGACGACGTCGAACGTCCCGCCTACTTCGCGGACCTCCGTGCCTTCTTCGAGCGCCACCTGCTCTCAGAACCCGGCGTCCCGCTGCCGAACGCTACGGACCAAACCACAGCAGGGTCTGGCCGAAGAGAGCCGCCGTAAGGCTTGACGCGTGCCTCTCCTCTTCGATTGGCCGCCGGGCAATCCGGATGTTCGGCCAGATCAGCTCGTTGATCCCGTTTGACGCCAGCGCCATGTTCGGGAATGCGCGCTGAACGTCGCGGACAAGCATGGTCTGCCCTTCGGTCGGGGTCCGGCCTTCAACTCGGCCTGCATTGTCGTTCCATACATCACAGGCGTCAAGCAGCAGGAGGGCGTCCGGCGCCGCGCCCATGAACGCCTCCCGCAGCCCGCGTACGACCGAGGCTCGCCACCGACTGGCGCATCCGGACATGGGAATCCACTCCCCTTCACCGTTCTTCGGATCTCCGCCTGTCGCGCCCCGAACCCGATACTGGGACAGCGGCCCAAGCCCATTCCAGTCGGCGTGCGCATGGGCGACTCGAACGGGCAGCATCACGTAGAAGCCGAGATCATGCGCTTCGCCGATCAGAGCCGCTTCACGATCGGTCAGCCGCCGATCCGGAGCGGAGCCGACACCCCAGGAGGGCAGATACAAGAGTGTCCGAGCCGGTGGGCGCTTGCCTGCAAGGAGTTCGAGGTCGCCCTTGCTGGACGCGGCGGAGACCGTAACGACGGACTGAATCTGTCCGACCCAGAGCTGAGCCTCAGTCGGAGCCGATCGAGGCCGGAGATGGGCCAGCAGTGCCCTGTAGCCTTGTGCGGGGACCCGCCAATCGCCTTTGTAGGCGTTGAGGCGCCACTCGACGTGCGGCACACTCGTCTGTTTGGCCCACGGAGCTTCCGCCTCCGTCTGCAGCGCAAGGTCGAGCCGCTCGCTCCGGCGGGTCAGGCTGAGCGCCTTGAACCTGCTCTCATCATCACGCGAGTAGATCACCACGCCACCTTCGGGCGCTTGCCAGACAAGCATCTGAGCCGTCCACTCCCGTGGATAGGAGAAGGAACGAGCTTGCTCTTTCGAGGCGAGCGAGTGCTCGTAGCCATCGTGTGTCGGCACCATGAGGCGGCCTCGCGTCAGGTCGAGATTGCGTATTCCGAGCTGGAGCCCCCGCAGACCGGCATCCAGAGACTCGCCCCAAGACGCTATGACAACATCCTGTGTCTCCTCATCCACCGAAACGTTCAGCCATACCGTCGTCGAGCCGTCACGCAGAACGGTCTGCGCCGCCTGCCTGCGTGCCTCATCCTCGTGAGCCGTCCGCCATCCATCGTAGCGCAGGCCCGTCGCCCGATCGCCCACTCGGAGAGCAGCAGTGAGCGGCGCGATCCGCCCTTGGCCGGTTGCCACGTGCTCGCCGGTTACCCTATTCGTGATCTCGACGATCTCACCCCCGCGCATGACAACTCGGATGTTCGATGTACGGATGGTCAGGCGATCACCGGCAACCGCTATGTCGGCATCGCACGTTGCAGATGCCGCTGTGGCGATGATCAAGACCGCAGCCGCACGCACACGCCGCCGGCACCCTGCCACAGCATGTGCCGCCGTGCTGTATAATGCTCCCAGCAATCCACCGATCTCCATGGAGACCACCCCTATGCCCGACACCGCCCTTACCCCATCCGAGCTGTGGCAGCAAACCGCAGACAAGGTCAAGGACCGGATCACCCATATGACACTGTGGCGGACGATGGAGCAATCTGTCGGGCTCGTTGTCGAAGATGATACGCTCATCGTGGGCGTTCCGTCACGCATCATCAACCAGGCCAGCTACCTTCAGTCGCCGGAGCACCGCAACACCATTGAGAAGGTACTTTCCCGTACGGCGGGACGCTCCATGCGACTGAGGGTCATCGAGGGCGACTGCATCGGCGACTGGGAGAACCTTAAGAAACGCGAAGAGCGCGTCAAGGCCATGCGTGACGCGGCCTACGAGCGCTGCGACCGCCAGTCCGAGCAGGCCCAGTCATGGGATGAAGTCGTCGAGGGTGCGGCCCGCGCGTGGTCGGCATGCACCCTGCGCGCCCTGCCGCAGACGAAAGCCCGCTACGTGCGCCTCATGGCAAACTACATCAATGAAGCGATCTCGCGACTCTGTCCCGATGGCCCCGACGAAGCGGAGGAGCGCCTGATCGCCAAGGCCATTGATCGGGTGGCGACCAACGCCGACGTGTCCGCTACGGTCGTGGCCCTCGAGCTGGAACGCCTGCAGACAACTGCTTCGAACGCCTAACCGCGGTCAACGCCCACCTGCCGTCAAGCGTGCTGAAGCTCCGGGAAGGCGAGGCTCCTGCCGAGCCGTGGGAGGGCGAGGCTCCCGCCGAGCCGTGGGAGGGCGAGGCTCCCG